>JAOPZQ010000584.1 GCA_025964075.1 Solirubrobacterales bacterium
CCGCACGGTCCCGCGTCCGCGCGTGCAGCGCGACGCGGAAGCCGCCGAGCGCGTACTCGCACGCGATCTGCGAACCCATCCGACCGGCCCCGATCACGACGACATCGGCCATCCGTGCCGATCGTAGCCGCCGCCCGCCCGCCCGCGACGGGCGTTTCCGCCAGTCCGGGGACGCTCAGTCCCCCTCCGGCTCCCCACTCCCCGGCCGGGCCCAGTAGCCCCGGGTCGTGAAGAACTGCGCCAGCAGGTCGCCCGCGTCGCGGACATGCGCGGACGCGGCCTCCCCCGCCGCGTCCGCGTCGCCCGCGTCGAAGGCGCGCAGGATCTCGTCGTGGCCGCGCTGCCCGAGCGGACCCCACCCGGGCACGAGGCCGTAGAAGCCGCGCGGGATGAAGCGGAGCGTCGCGCGCAGGATCAGGAGGAGCTTGGGGGCGTCCGCGGCGACGTTGATCGTGCGATGCAGCTCCCAGTTCGTGCGCTCGGCCGCGTCGGCGTCGCCGGCCTCGACGGCGGCGGTGTAGGCCCCCTCGAGGTCGCCGAGCTGCCGGAGCAGCTCCGGCGTCGCCACGCGGCAGGCGCGCCGGGTGAGCTCGCCGGCGAGGGTCGCGTGCATCCAGTAGACGTCGTGGACGTCCCCGCGACTGATCGGCGCGACCTTGAAGGCCCGGTTGGGCGAGACCTCGACGAACCCCTCGGCGGCCAGGCGCAGCAGCGCCTCGCGCACCGGCATCGTGCTCACCCCGAGCATCCGCGCCAGCTCGTCCTGGGTCATGTGGCGGTCGGGCGTGAGGTCGCCGCCGAGGATCATGTCCCGCAGGACCTCGGCGACCTCGACGGCGAGCGTGCGCCGGGACAGGGGCGGACGGCGTCCCTCGATCATCGGACCGCCTCGGGCGAGGCCGCCGCGCCCTCGCGTACGAGCCGCTCGATGCCGTCGCGCTCATAGCCGAGCTCCTCGAGGAGCGCCACCGTGTCCTCGCCGAGCAGCGGCGCGCCGCGGGCCGGGCCGGCCCCCAGGTTGGGGAGCGGCCCCCGCACGTGGCGATAGGCGCCGTAGGCCGGATGCTCGGAGTCGTGCACGAGCGCGCGGGACTGCACCTGCGGGTCGGCCAGCGCCTCGCCGATGTCGTTGACCGGGGCGCAGGGCACGCCCGCGTCGACGAGCGCGGACACCCACCGGCCGGTGTCCTCGCGCGCGAAGGCCTCCTCGAGCAGCGCGACCACGCGGCCGCGCTGCTCGTAGCGGGCGCGACCGGAGGCGAGCTCCGGCTCGGCGAGGCGCGGATCGCCGACGAGGGGCACGAGCCGGCCCCAGATGGCGTCGTTGCCGACGAAGATCGAGATGTGACCGTCGCGCGTGGCGAAGGTCTGCGCGGGCACGATGGACGGATGCGCGCCCCCGGCCGTGCGGCCCGGGGCGAAGCCGGCGTTGAGGTGCCAGGAGGCGAGATAGCTGAGCATCGACACCTGGACGTCGAGGAGGCCGAGGTCGACATGGGTGCCGCGCCCCGTCGCCGTCCGGGCGAGCAGCGCCGCGCACACGCCGAGCGCCGCGGCGAGCCCGCCGGCGTGGTCGACGTAGGAGATGCCCGCCTTGCCCGGCGGCCCGTCGGGCTCGCCGGTCAGGCTCATGACCCCGGCCAGCGCCTGCACCGTGTAGTCGTAGCCGGGGCGCGGAGCGTACGGCCCCGTCTCCCCGTAGCTCGTCAGCGAGCACGTCACGATCCGGGGGTTGACGCCCTCGAGCGCCGCGTGGTCGAGGCCGAGCTTGGCCATCACGCCGGGCCGGAAGTTGTCGACGACGACGTCGGCGCTGCGCACGAGATCGAGCACCGCCGCGCGGCCGTCGGGGTGTGCGAGCCGCGCCGCGAAGGACCGCTTCCCCCAGTTCAGGGCGGCGAAGTACAGCGAGCAGCCCTCCTGCCAGCACGGACCCACGTTGCGCGCCTCGTCGAGGTGGTCGGGATCCTCGACCTTGATGACGTCGGCGCCGAGGTCGGCGAGGACGAGCGTCGCGTACGGCCCGGCCAGGAAGTGGCACACGTCGAGGACCCGGATGCCGGCGAGCGGCCCGTCCCCCATCAGAACACCGCCGGCTGGCGGAACTCGCCCCACTCGTCGCGCAGGACCCCGGACATCTCCCCCACCGTGCAGTACGCATGGGCGCAGTCGACGAGCAGCGGCATCAGGTTCTCGCGCTCGTCGCCCGCGGCGCCGGCGAGGGCGTCGAGCGTCCGGCGCACCCCCGCGCCGTCCCGGGAGCGCTTGACCTCCGCCAGCCGGCTGACCTGCCGGCGCCGCGTGTCCGGATCCATCTCGTAGCCCTCGACCTCCGGCGCGGGCGCCTCGCTTTCGAAGCGGTTGAGCCCCACCACCGGCCGCTCCCCGCTCTCGAGGCGCCGTTGCAGCTCGTAGGCCTCGTCGGCGATCAGCCGCTGCACGACGCCCTCCTCGATCGCCCGCACGACGCCGCCGTGGACCTCGAGCTCGTCCATGTGCTCGACGATTCGCTCCTCCATCGCATCGGTCAGGGCCTCGACGTACCAGGAGCCGCCCAGGGGATCGGCGACGCGCGCGACACCGGTCTCGTAGGCGAGCACCTGTTGAGTGCGCAGCGCGAGCGTCGTCGAGGCCTCCGAGGGCAGGGCGAACGGCTCGTCCCACGCCGCGGTGAACATCGACTGGACCCCGCCCAGCGCCGAGGCCATGGCCTCGTAGGCGACCCGGACGACGTTGTTGCTCGCCTGGGGCGCGTAGAGAGACGCTCCGCCGCACACGCAGCCGACGCGGAACATGCACGAGCGGTCCTCCTTGGCCCCGTAGCGCTCGCGCACGATCGTCGCCCAGCGGCGTCGCCCCGCGCGGTACTTGGCGATCTCCTCGAAGAAGTCCCCGTGCGTGTAGAAGAAGAACGACACCTGCGGGGCGAACTCGTCGATCGTCAGGTTCCCGCGTCCGATCACCTCGTCGCAGTACGCCACGCCGTCGGCGAGCGTGA
The DNA here is from genome assembly GCA_025964075.1 of Solirubrobacterales bacterium. GTDB lineage: Bacteria > Actinomycetota > Thermoleophilia > Solirubrobacterales > Solirubrobacteraceae > JAOPZQ01. The sequence continues at coordinate 2,999 of JAOPZQ010000584.1, forward strand.
ACGCCATCTCCTGCGCGGCGGTGGCGCCGGCGTCGCGGAAGTGCGCGCCCGCGACCGAGATCGCGTTCCAGCGCGGCACCTCGGCGGCGCAGAACTCGATGGTGTCGGCGATCAGGCGCAGGGACGGGCGCGGCGGCCAGATCCACGTTCCGCGCGCGGCGTACTCCTTGAGGATGTCGTTCTGGATCGTCCCCCGCAGGCGCGCGCGGGCGACGCCCTGCTTCTCGGCCGCCGCGACGTGGAAGGCGAGGACGATCGCGGCGGTGCCGTTGATCGTGTAGCTCGTGCTCACCTGGTCGAGCGGGATGCCGTCGAACAGAACCTCGACGTCGGCGAGCGTGTCGAGCGCCACGCCCACGCGCCCGACCTCCTCCTCGACCTCCGGATCGTCGGAGTCGTAGCCGCACTGCGTCGGCAGGTCCAGCGCCACCGAGAGGCCGGTGCCGCCCTCGCCGAGGAGGTAGCGATAGCGGGCGTTGGACTCCTCCGCGCTCCCGAAGCCCGAGTACTGGCGGAACGTCCACAGGCGGTCGCGATAGCCACCGGGGAAGTTCCCGCGCGTGAACGGGAAGACGCCGGGCGGCGGGACCGCGGCGGCGTCGGGCGCGTCCTCGGGTCCGTAGACGGGAGCGACCGGCAGGCCGGCGTCCGTGGTCACGGGCTCGTCGCTCGGCATCTCCGATATGATATCGGCGATCGTGAGTGAGGAGAGCGCAGAGCTTCGCGTCGACGTGGCGGACGGGCTCGCGGTCCTCACGATCGACCGGCCCCAGGCCCGCAACGCGATCGGGTTCGGCACCATGGACGACCTCGAGGGCGCGCTCGATCGGCTGGCCAAGGAGCCGGTGGGCGCCCTCGTGATCCGCGGGGCCGGAGACGCAGCGTTCGTCTCCGGCGGCGACCTCAAGGAGCTGAGCCGGATCCGTGACGAGGCCGGGGCGATCGCGATGGCCACGCGGATGCGGCGCCTCCTCGACCGGTTGGCGAGCTTCCCCGCGCCGGTCATCGCGGCCGTCAACGGGCACGCGCTGGGCGGCGGCGCCGAGGTCGCGGTCGCGGCCGACGTCCGGGTGGCCGCCGCGGACGTCCGGATCGGGTTCACGCAGGTCCGCCTCGGCATCATGCCCGCCTGGGGCGGGGCCGAACGCCTCGCGGAGCTCGTCGGGCGGAGCCGCGCCCTCCTGCTCGTCGGCACCGGTCGCGTCCTCGACGCCGCCGACGCCGAGCGGATCGGCCTCGTCGACGTCGTGGCGCCGCGCGAGACGTTCGAGCAGACGTGGCGCACGCTCGCCGCGGACTTCGCGGCGCTCCCCGAGGGAGCGGGCCGGGCGATCAAGGACGTGATCGCGGCCGTCAAGCCCAACGACCATCCGATGCTCGAGACCGCCGCCGTCCGGCGCTTCGCCGCGCTCTGGGTGGGCGAGGACCACTGGCGCGCGGCCGACGCGCTCGCCGCGCAGCGGAGCGGGGCCTGATGCCGGCGCGGGTCCTCGTCGCGAAGCCCGGCCTCGACGGCCACGACCGCGGTGCGAAGCTCGTCGCGCGCACGCTGCGCGACGCCGGCTTCGAGGTGATCTACACCGGCATCCGCCAGCGGCCGGCCGCGATCGCGGCCGTGGCCCTCCAGGAGGACGTCGCGGTGATCGGCCTGAGCATCCTGAGCGGCGCCCACGTGGGCCTGACCGCGAAGGTGGTCGCGGCCCTGCGCGACGTGGGCGCCGAGCACGTGCACGTGGTCGTGGGCGGAACGATCCCGAGCCGCGACGTCCCGCGGCTCCTCGAGGCCGGCGTCGCCGCGGTGTTCCCCACGGGGTCGTCGCTCTCGGACCTGGTCGAGGGGATCCGCCGGCTGGTGGAGCCCGTCACGGAAGGAGCAGCGCCATGAGCACGACGGTCGGCGAGACGCAGCCGGCGATCATCGGCGGCGAGCCCGTCGCCACCGACGAGCAGATCGCGGTCGTCGATCCGGCGACCGGGGCGGCCTTCGCGGCGACC
>JAOPZQ010000612.1 GCA_025964075.1 Solirubrobacterales bacterium
CGCCGCGGTGGCGGCCTGCGACATACGCGGTCGAGATGTATGCGAAGCGCCGCAGGCCGCCCCGCGCCTGCGCTCGGTCGCCGAGCGCGACCATCCGCTGGGTTCCGGCCACGTTGATGGCGCGCGACTCGGGCAGGGGCAGAGCGAACGAGACCGAGGCCCCGGCATGGATGATGTCCTCGGTCCGCTCGGCGACGTCGTCGAGCCGGCGTGCGTCGAGCCCGAGGTCCGGCTGCTCGAGGTCGGCGGCGACGGCGGACACTCGATGGCCGTAGCGCTCCACGCAGCCGGGCAGGAGGTCGCCGAGGATGCCGTCGATGCGCCGGCGCGCGGCCGCGTCGTCCTCGGCGCGCACGAGCGCGATGACGTTCCGGTCGCTCTCGGCGAGCACGCGGGCCATGACCTCCATGCCGACGAAGCCGGTGGCGCCGGTGAGGAGCAGGTCGCCGCTCACGACGTGCGCTCCCGCGCCGGCGCGAGGGCGTGGAGGACGCCGCTCAGGCGTCCTCGGGTCGAGCCGGGCTCGACCGTCTCGTCGACCGCCCCGCGCGCCGCGGCCACGCTCGCCGAGAGGTGCTCCTCGGCGTAGAGGCCGGCGAGCCGGGCGCGCTCGTTCTCCGGGTCGGTGGCGACCGCGAGCGCGCGACGGTGGATGATCCCGACCGCGGGCTCGGCGCCCATGACGCCGATCTGCGCCTGCGGCCAGCCGAGGACGAGGTCGGCGCCGAGGTCCTTCGAGTTCATCGTGATGAACGCGCCCCCGAACGCCTTGCGCAGGACGACCGTCACCTTGGGCACGCTCGCGGCGGCGAAGGCCTCGAGCAGCCCGGCGCCGTGGCGGATCACGCCGGCCTGCTCCTGCCGCGTGCCGGGCATGAACCCGGGCGTGTCCACGAGGACGACGAGCGGGAGGCGCAGGCGCTCGGCGCGCCCGACCATCCAGGCGGCCTTCTCGGAGGCGGCCGCGTCGATGACGCCGCCGAGGTGGCGGGGTTGGTTGGCGACGATGGCGACCGCGTGGCCGTCGATCCGCGCCATGCCGATCGTCATGTTCTTCGCCCACCGCGGGGCGAGCTCGAGGAAGCTGTCGCCGTCGGCGATGGCGCGCACGACGTCGCGGACGTCGTAGACCTTGCGGGTGTCGGACGGCACGATCGTCTCCGGGTCGGGGCCGTCGGGCGGCGACACGTCCGGGTGGCCGGTCCCGCCAAAGCCGAGCAGGCGGCGGGCGAGGCCGGCCGCCTCGACGTGGTCCTCGGCGACGAGGTGGCACACGCCGGTGCGTTCGTGCACGGCCGGGCCGCCGAGCTCCTCGGCCGTGACGTCCTCGCCGAGCGCCTCCTTCACGACGCGCGGGCCGGTGAGGAACATGCTCGAGCTGCCGCTCATGATCACGAAGTCGGTGAGGGCCGGCGCGTAGGCGCCGCCGCCGGCCGAGAGGCCGCTGACGATCGAGATCCGGGGCACCCGGCCGGCGAGGCGAACCGTCGAGCGGAAGATCCGGCCGTAGCCGCCGAGGGCGTCGGTGCCCTCCTGCATGCGCGCGCCGCCGGACTCGACGAAGCCGACGATCGGGGCCTTCGCGCGCTCGGCGAGCTCGAGGACGCGCACGATCGAGTCGGCGTGGGCCTCGCCCAGCGAACCGCCGAGGAACGAGGCGTCCTGGGCGTAGCAGAACACCGGGCGGCCGTCGACGCGGCCGGCGCCCGCGACGACGCCGTCGCCGCCGACCGCGCGGTCGCCGAGGACGGGGGAGGCGACGCGCGAGCGGATGAGCTGGAGCGAGCCGGGGTCGCACAGGGCGAGCAGCCGGTCGTGGGCGGAGAGGATCGAGGGCTCGTGGGCGAGCTCGGGAGCAATGGCTAGGGCGGTGGGCACGCACCTAGGTTGGGGGCGCGAGGGTGGCGCCTTCAAGATCGCCCCCCCGTTTCCCCCCACGTGGGGGAGGGACCGGACGTCTAGTCGCGCTGGCCGAGCAGGCCGAGCCGGCGGGCGCGCTGGACCGCGTCGGTCCGGTTGCGCGCCTCGAGCTTCCGGAGGATCGCCGTCGTGTGGTCCTTGACCGTGTGCGGCGAGAGGTGCAGGCGCGCCGCGATCTCGCGGTTCGTGTCGCCCGCCCCCATCAGGTCGAGGACCTCCCGCTCGCGGGGGGAGAGGTCGCCCGGCGTGGTCACCGGCTCGGGGTCGAAGACCTCCCCGCCGAGCCCGACGGCCCGCACCGCGCGCATCACCTCGGCGAGCCCCGCCTCCTTGCGGACGAACCCCGAGGCGCCCGCCGCGCGGGCCGCCGCGACCGGGATCGTCCCCGCCCCGGAGATGAGCAGGACGCGGGTGAGCTCGGAGGTCGCGCGGATCTCGCGGCAGAGGTCGACCGTCGAGCTGCGGCCGAGGAAGAGGTCGAGGACGACGACGTGGGGCTTGTGGCGCGCGGTGAGCCGGAGCGCCTCTTCGGCGTCGCCGGCGCCGACGCAGCCCTTGACCCACGCCTGGGCGACGAGCAGCGAGCCGAGCCCCCAGCGGACGACCTCGTGGTCGTCGACCACGAGGATCCGCAGCTTGCGGACGCTCCGATTCATCCCTCCGCGGGCAGCGTCAGGCGGACGCGCCAGCGGTCGCGCTCGAGCGGCCCGGCCTCGACGATGCCGCCGAGCGAGAGGGCCTGGAAGGCGAGGAGCCGGAGGCCGAGGCCCGGGGCGCCGGCGGATTGGCCGACGCCCGCGCCGTCGTTGACCACCGCGAGCTGGAACAGCCCCGGCTCGTGGCGGAGGGTGATCACGAGCTCGTGCGGCGTGCCGTGCTTGCGGCTGTTTCGCACCGCCTCGAGCACGACGGCTCGGGCCAGCGCGTCGCCGTTCTCGGGCACCTCGGAGCCCTCCTCCCAGGCGACGCGGACGGGCGGCTCCTCCTGCAGGCCCAGGCGCTCGAGCTCCTCGCGCAGCGAGGGCACCGGCTGCTCCTCGATGCCCGGCACGCGCTGGATGCTCGCGCGGAGCTCCTCGAGCGCGCGCTCCGCCTCGTCGGCGCAGCGATTGCGATCCTCGGCGCTCAGCGGCCGGTCGGAGCGGAGCTTCGCCGCCAGGCCGAACAGGCGCTGCACCACGGACTCGTGGAGCTCCGCGGCGAACGCGAGGCGCTCGGCGAGCATGCGCGCGTCCGCCTGGCGCCGGGTGGCGATCCGGGCCACGGCGGCGAGCGCGGCCGTCTTGCCGAGGCTCCAGAGGAGGTCGGACTGCTCGGGCCCGAGGTCGATGGCCTGCCCGTGGCGGTCGGCGAGCACCACGCCGAGCTTCCGCTCCCCGGCCGCGAGCGGGATGCACGCGACCATCCGCAGCCCGAGCTGGCGCACCGGCGCCTCGGGCAGCTCGCGCTCGAGGCTGCCGGTGGAGACGAGCACCTTGTCCTCGGCGAGCGCGCGCTGGGCCAGCGGCGCCTGGTCGAGCGTCGGGCCGTCGGGTGGGAGCTCCGAGCGGTCCATGCCGTAGACGCCGACGGCGCGGACGCGGTGGGCCACGTCGTCGTAGAGGAACAGTGCCGCGCGGTCCATCGGGGCGATCCGGCAGATCGCCTCGCACAGCGTGTTGTAGAAGTCGCTCGAGGGCGCCGGGGCCTCGAGCTCGGCCTCGCTGCCCGAGAGCAGCGTGATCAGGAAGTCGAGCGCGTCGCCCTGGAGACGGACCTCGGCGGTCATCAGCAGACCGGCTGGCGCTTGTGGCGCCGGCGGCGCTCGGGTCGGACGGCCTGGCCGACCGCCTTCAGGGCCCGCTTGACGTCGTCGGCGAGGATCGTGACCATGTCGCGCGAGAGGTTCTCCTTGACCACCATCCTGAGGACGTGGAGGTCCTCGGCGTCGGGTGGCAGGTGGTAGGCGGGGACGATCCAGCCGCGCTCGCGCAGGCGCTCCGCCAGGGCGTAGAGGTCGAGGTCGTCGTGGGTCGCCCTGACGACCACCACCGGGAACCGGCGGCCGTCGTGGAGCGCCGCGAAGCAGCCCGTGTCCTCGAGGTGCTCGGTCAGCACCCTGGCGTTCGCCAGGCACGTTCGGACGATCCGCTCATAGCCGTCGCGCCCGAGCCGGAGGAACGCGAAGTACTGCAGGAGCACGGCGGTGCTCGGCCGTGAGAAGTTCAGCGAGTAGTTCGGCATGTCGCCGCCGAGGTAGTCGATGTGGAAGACGAGCTCCTCCGGGACGTCCGTCTTCTCCCGGAACACGACGCTGCCCATGCCCGGGTAGACGAGGCCGTACTTGTGGTTCGACACGTTGATCGAGCGGACGTGCGGGAGCCGGAAGTCCCAGCGCGTCTCGGGGTCGCAGAACGGGAGCAGGAAGCCGCCGCTGGCCGCGTCGACGTGCAGCGGGATGTGCCACCCGCGCTCGGACTCGATGCGGCCGAGCAGCGCGTCGATCCCCGCGACGTCGTCCATCTGGCCGGTGAACGTCGTGCCCACGACCGCGCCCACCGCGATCGTGCGCTCGTCGACGAGCGGCTCGACCTGCTCGGGTCCGATCGTGTGGCGGTGGTCGGTCAGGGGGACGATTCTCTGTTCCACCTCGAAGTAGTTGGCGAACTTCTCCCAACAGGTGTGGACGTCGGCGCCGAAGATCAGGTTCGGGCGGTCGATCGGCTCGCCGGCCGCCTTGCGCCGCGACTGCCACGCGCGCTTGTGCGCGAGCAGCCCGAGCATGATCGCCTCGGACGACCCGATCGTCGCGGTCCCCCAGGCGCCGTCGGGCGCGTGGAAGAGGTCGCCGAGCATCGAGATCACCCGCTGGTGGATCACCTGGCTCTGCGGGTACTCGTCCTGGTCGATCAGGTTCTTGTTGAGCGTGGTGAGCGCCAGCGCGTCCGCCTCCGGCTCCATCCACGAGCTGACGAACGACGCGAGGTTGAGCGTCGGGTTGCCGTCGAGGTTGAGCTCGTCGCGGACGAGCTGAGCGGCCGCCTGTGGCGTCGCGCCCTCGAGCGGGAACCGGTGCGCCGGGACCTCGTGGGCCAGCAGTCGCGCCGCGTACGCGGGGGCGTGGACGTCGTCGAGGTCGGTGCGGACGCGGTGCATGGATCTCCTTCCCGGGGTTGGGCGGTGTGTCACCCGCCGTTCGTGCACGCCGGGTTAGGGGCGTGGGGTGGGGGGCGCGCCGGCGGGCGTCCGCTCGGCGCGCCGCCGCCGGTCGCCCGGGAGCGTCAGCACGAGCGGCACGGCGA
>JAOPZQ010000650.1 GCA_025964075.1 Solirubrobacterales bacterium
GCACGGCCAGCGCCGCGGCCAAGCGTGCGGCGGCCACGCACGCGGCGACGACGCCGGTCAGCCAGCCCGGGACGCCCGCCACGCCGAGCCGGGCGGCCGTCGGCCTCCTCGAGTACCTGGTGAAGCCGTGAGACGCCGGCCCAACGCGTCGATCGTCGCCAACCCCGTGCTCGTCGGCGCGGTGACGATCCTCGTCGTCCTCGTCGCCGTCTTCCTCGCCTACAACGCGAACAACGGGCTGCCCTTCGTGCCCACGCGCCAGCTCCAGGTCGACCTCACGAACGCGTCGAACCTCGTGCGGGGCAACGACGTCCGCGAGGGCGGGTTCCGGATCGGCGTCGTCGACGACATCAAGCCGATCCGTCTGCCGGGCGGCGCGGTCGGCGCGCAGCTCGTGCTGAAGCTCGACAAGGGCCACGGGAAGATCCCCGTGGACTCGAACGTGACGATCCGGCCGCGCTCCGCGCTCGGCCTCAAGTACGTCGAGCTCACGCGCGGGCACGCGCGCGACGTCTTCGCGGACGGCGGCACGGTGCCGGCCGCGCAGACCCACGAGGAGGTCCAGCTCGACGACCTCTTCTCGACGTTCGACGCGAAGACGCGGCGCGCCAACCAACTCGTGCTGCAGGGCTTCGGCGACGCACTCGCCGGCCGGGGCACCGACCTCAACCTGACGCTCGAGCGGCTGCCGAGCCTGCTCGGGCACCTCGCGCCGGTCGCGCACAACCTGGCGGATCGCCAGACCCAGCTGCCGCGCTTCTTCTCGGGGCTCGGGCGCGCCGCGGCGACGCTGGCGCCGGTCGCCGGCGTCCAGGCGAAGCTCCTCGGCGACGCGGCGACCACGTTCGCCGCGCTCTCCCAGAGCAAGACCGCGCTCCAGGACACGATCGCCAAGTCACCGTCGACGCTCGACGTGTCGACCGACTCGCTGCGCGCGCAGCGACCGTTCCTCGACCACACGGCCGCGCTCTCGGTCGACCTGAACACGGCGGCGCGCGAGCTGCGCGGCGCGCTGCCGGACATCAACCCGGCGCTGGAGACGGGGACGCCCGTCTTGCGCCGCTCGGTGGCGCTGAACAAGCAGCTCGAGGGCGCGATGCGCGCGCTGCACGGCCTCGCCGTCGCGCCGACGACGAACCAGGCGCTGCGGGGCCTGAACGCCACGGTCGACACGCTGAACCCGATGGTCCGCTACCTCGGGCCCTACCAGACCGTGTGCGACTACTGGAACTACTGGTGGACGTTCGTCGCCGAGCACTTCGGCGAGGCGGACGCGTACGGCTACGCCCAGCGCGCGATGCTCAACTCCAACGGCATCCAGGACAACGGCCTGGCCAGCACGGGCGCCGTCAACTTCGCCAACGGCAAGAACTACCTCCCGCCGAGCTCCGTGCGCGGCTCGGTCGAGTACCTGCACGGACAGGCCTACGGCGCGGCGATCGACTCGACCGGCAAGGCCGACTGCGAGAACGGCCAGCGCGGCTACCCGCAAGGCCGCCTGGCGTCGAACGCCGTGGATCCGAACTACTACGTGGCGCTGGCGCCTCACAGCCCCGGCGACCAGGGCCCGACTTACGCCGGTCGTGCCCAGGTCCCGGCCGGTGAGACGTTCCAGCGCGAGCCCTCGATCAACCCGGCGCCATGAGCTGGCGGCGCGGAATGGCGAGCTGGAAGGTCGGGCTGATCGCCGCGGTGGTCGCGGTGGTCGCCGTGTACTTCGGGTTCACGAAGTCGAACCCGTTCGCGAACCCGTACCACTTCGACGCGATCTTCGCGTCCTCCAACAACGTCGCGAAGAACTCGCCGGTGCGGATCGCCGGCGTCAACGTCGGCCGCGTCACCGGGATCCACCACCTCCCCGGCGGGAAGACCGGCACCGTGGTGACGATGGAGGTCGAGGACAAGGGCCTCCCGATCCACGCCGACGCGACGGTCAAGGTCCGGCCCCGCATCTTCCTCGAGGGCAACTTCTTCGTCGACCTGAGCCCGGGTAGCCCGTCGGCCCCGGCGCTCCGCGACGGCGGCACGCTCTCGATCCAGCAGGCCTCGGCGCCGGTACAGCTCGACCAGGTGCTGAGCTCCCTCCAGGCCGACACGCGCCGCAACCTGCAGATCCTCCTGCAGGAATACGGCAAGGCCGTGAAGGTCGGCGGCCCCGCGTACAACCGCTCCGCCCGCTACTGGGCGAGCGCGTACAAGAACTCGGCGATCGTCAACGAGGCGGCGCAGGGAACGCAGCCCCACGACCTCTCGGGCTACATCTCGTCCGCCGGGATCGCCGCGCAGGCGCTCGACGCGAACCCCGCCGCGCTGAAGTCGCTGGTCACCGACTTCAACACGACCGCGCTCGCGTTCGCGCGCCAGCAGGGCGCGCTGTCGGCGGCGGTGGCCGAGCTGCCGCGCACGCTGACCGCGGCGCGGCCGGCGCTGGCGGCGCTGAACGCCGCGTTCCCGGCGGTGCGCACGCTCGCCGTCGCGCTGCGCCCGGCCGTCCGCTCGAGCCTGCCCGCGATCAACGCCTCGATCCCGTTCGCGATCCAGGCCCGCGGGCTCGTGTCGAAGCCCGAGCTGCGGGGCCTGGTCGCCGACCTGCGGCCGACGGTCCCGGCGCTCGAGCGCCTGACGACGTCGTCCTTCCAGCTCTATCCCCAAGTCCGCCTGGCCTCGAGCTGCACGAACGAGGTCCTGCTCCCGTGGACGACGCTCAAGGTCCCGGACACGCACTTCCCGCCGAAGGGCGACGTCGCCTCGGAGTCCGTCAAGTGGCTGCCCGGCGTCGCGGGGGAGAGTCGCTCCGGTGACGCGAACGGCCAGTGGTTCCGCGTCGGTGCGGGCGGCGGCCCGCAGATGATCGGGTTCGGAGGCGGCCTCTTCGGCACGGCGCTGTTCCCGATCCAGGGCGTCCAGCCCTCGAAGCCGGCCGGGCCGCCGCCGCTCCGGCCGGCCGTGCCGTGCGAGACGCAGCAGACGCCGAACCTCTCGGCGCAGACCTCGGCGCCGCCGCCCAAGCAGCAGACGTCATCGCTCACCACGCCGGCGCAGCTCGCGCGCTGGCAGAAGGCCCAGGACACCGCCGTCGCGTGGCTGACGAAGACGCTGAAGCTGGACAAGCTCCCGATCTCGGTGCTGAACCGCGCCGCGACGGCGACCGACATCGCGAACCTGCGCACGCTCGCCCAGCAGCTGCGCCAAGGCGGCAACCAGGTCACGGCGACGGTGCGCGCGATCCTCGCCGGCAACGGAGCGAAGCCGTGAGGCGGGCGATCCGCACCCACCTGAAGGACTTCGTCGCGATCGTCGCGCTGGTCGCGCTCGCGTTCGTCGTCGGGACCTACGTCCTCTCGAACGAGCGCTTCCACTTCCCGTGGCAGAGCGCGCCGACGAAGTACGAGCTCGAGCTGCCGACCGCCCAGGCCGTGACGCCGGGCCAGGGACAGACCGTGCGCGTCTCGGGCGTCAAGGTCGGCGACATCGGCGGGGTCTCGCTGAAGGACGGGCGCGCGATCGTGACGATGGAGATCGACCCGAAGTACAAGCACATCGTCCACACCGACGCGTCGGCGCTGCTGCGTCCGAAGACCGGGCTCAAGGACATGTTCGTCGAGCTCGACCCGGGCACGCGGAACGCGCAGGTCGCGAAGCCCGGCTTCACGATCCCGGTCTCCCGGACCGCGGCGGACATCAACCCCGACGAGGTGCTCGCGGCGCTCGACTCGGACACGCGCTCCTACCTCGAGCTGCTCGTCAACGGCGCGGGTCAGGGACTTCAGAACCGCGGCGGCGACCTCGCCGAGGTGTTCCGCCGCTTCGGCCCCACCCACCGCGACCTCGCGCGGGTCTCGAAGGCCGTCGCCACGCGGCGCGCCAACCTGCGCGCGCTCGTCCACTCGCTGCGCGTGCTGAACGACGAGCTCGCCTCGAAGAAGGTGCAGCTCGCCTCGCTCGTCGACTCCTCGGCCGCGGTCTTCCACGCGTTCGCCAGTGAGAGCACGAACATCTCGCGCGCCGTCGGCGACCTCCCGGTCGCGCTCCGTCAGACGACCGCGACGCTCCAGAAGGTCCAGAGCTTCGCGCAGCAGCTCGGGCCCGCCGCGACGGCCCTGACGCCCGCGGCGCACGCGCTCCAAACGGCGAACGCGGCGCTGACGCCGTTCGCCAAGCAGGCGACGCCGATCGTCCAGAACCAGATCCGTCCGTTCGTGCGCGCGGCGCGCCCGGTCGTGCGCTCGCTGCGCCCGGCGGCCGGGCGCCTGGCGACCGCGACGCCGAAGCTGACGGCCTCGTTCGGCGTCCTCAACCGCCTGCTCAACATGGTCGCCTTCAACCAGAACGGCTCCCAGGCGGCGTCGAAGACCGGGCTCACGTCGGGCTTCCTCTACTGGATCGCCTGGCTCGACCACCAGGCCGTGACGCTGTTCTCCGCCGAGGACGCCAACGGTGGCACGCGGCCGCTGTTCATCCAGGCGAGCTGCGCCACGCTCGCGCAGCTGGCCAAGGAGGAGCCGCCGCTCGAGTTCCTCATGAACCTGACGCCGATCCTCACGACCGCGGGGTTCTGCGGCTGATGCAGAAGCAGGCGCCATCGCCCGGCCGGATCCTCACGATGCTGGGCTTCGCCCTGTCGTGCTTCGGGCTGCTCCTGTTCCTGTGGCTGTCGTTCGGCGGCTCGGTGCCGCTGAAGCCCAAGGGCTACCGCTTCGACGTCGCGTTCCCCGAGGCGACCCAGCTCGCCCAGCAGGCCGACGTCCGGATCGCCGGCGTCTCGGTCGGGAAGGTCGTCTCCAAGCGGCTGGACTCACAGAGCAACCGGACCGTCGCGACGATCGAGATGCAGCGGAGGTTCGCCCCGGTGCGCCGCGACACGCACGCGATCCTCCGGCAGAAGACGCTGCTGGGCGAGACCTACGTGGAGCTGATCCCCGGGCCGCCGCGCTCGCCGCCACTGCCCGACGGCGGCCTGCTGGCGCGCAACCGCGTGGTGAGCACGGTCGAGCTCGACGAGATCCTGAACGCGCTCGATCCGAAGACGCGCCAGGCGTTCCGCACGTGGCAGCAGTCGCTCTCGGGCGCGCTGCGGGGCAACGGCCAGAGCCTCAACGACGTGCTCGGCAACCTGCCGTCCTTCGCCACGGACGGCGACGCCCTGCTCAAGGTGCTGGACGTCCAGCACACGGCGCTGCGCGGCCTCGTCCGCGACACGGGCACGGTCTTCGGCGCGCTCTCGCAGGACCAGGGCCAGCTGCGCAACCTGGTGACGAGCTCGGCGGCGGTGTTCTCGCAGACCGCGCGTCAGCAGAAGGCGCTCGCCGACACGATCACGGTCTTCCCGGTGTTCCTCGACGAGTCGAAGGCGACGCTCGCGCGGCTGAAGGCGTTCGCGCTCGACACCGACCCGCTCGTCCAGCAGCTCCGGCCGGCGATCCAGGACCTCGCGCCGACGCTTCACGACGTGCGCCTCCTCGCACCGGACCTCCGCACGCTGTTCCGCCGGCTCGATCCGCTGATCGCGGCGTCGAAGGCCGGCCTGCCCGCGGTGCGCGACGTGCTGAACGGTGCGACGCCGCTGCTCGGCCAGCTCGCGCCCTTCCTCGAGCAGCTGAACCCCGTCCTCTCCTACGTCGCCCAGTACCAGCACCAGACGGCCGACTTCATCTCCCAGGGCGCGGGCGGCCTCGCCGGAAAGACCGCCTCGGTCTCGGGCGGGAACGGCCACTACCTGCGCCAGTTCCAGCCGCTCGGGGCCGAGTCGGTCGGCCTGTATCCGTTCCGCAACCCGGCGAACCGCGGCAACACGTACCTGCCGCCGCTGTTCTCCGCGGACACGGAGGCCGCGCGCCACCAGATCTTCCCGAACTGGGACTGCACGAACGCGGGCGGCGCGCGCATGCCGGCGGCGGGCGTCGGCCCGTTGCTCGGCATGCCGGGCTGCTTCACCGAAGCCCTCCCGCACGTCTCCGGAGACAACGGGAAGCTGCCCCACGTGCTGGCGGCGAACTACCCGAAGGGCTGAGGAAAAAGGGGTCAGACCCCTCTTTCCAGCGCTCGGCGGCGCCGCTCGAGCTCGGCGCGCTCGACGTCGTTGGCGCTCAGGGCGATCGCGCGGTCGTAGGCCGCCGCCGCGCCGGTGGCGTCGCCCGCGCGGCGGAGCAGCTCGGCGTGGGCGGCGTGGAGGGGCTGGTAGCGGGCGAGGACGGCGTCGTCGAGGAGCGGCGCCAGCACCTCGAGACCGGCCTGCGGCCCTTCGGCGAACGCGACCGCGACCGCCCGGTTGACCTCGACGACCGGCGACGGCGCGAGCCACCGGAGCGCGCCGTAGAGCTGCGCGATCTGCGCCCAGTCGGTCTCCTCGGCGCTCGGCGACTCCACGTGCAGCGCCGCGATCGCCGCCTGCACCTGGTAGGCGCCCGGACGCCGGCGCCGCAGCGCGCCCTCGAGCGCGCGCAGGCCCTCGCGGATCCGGCCCTGGTCCCAGAGCGCGCGATCCTGCTCGTCGAGCGACACGTAGCGCCCGTGGACATCGACCCGGGCGCCGCGGCGCGCGTCGTGGAGCAGCATCAGCGCGAGCAGGCCGGCGACCTCCGGGTCGTCGGGCATCAGCCTCGCGAGCAGCCGCCCGAGCCGGATCGCCTCGGTGCACAGCTCGCCGCGTACGAGGCGCTCGCCGGCGGCGGCGCCGTAGCCCTCGTTGAAGATCAGGTAGACCACGCTGAGGACGCCGCGCAGGCGGTCGGGCAGCGCCTCGTCCCCCGGGACGCGGTAGGGGATGCGCGCGTCGGCGATCTTGCGCTTGGCCCGGACGAGCCGCTGGCCCATCGTGGTCTCGCTCACGAGGTACGCGCGCGCGATCTCGCCGGTCGTGAGGCCACCGAGTGCGCGCAGCGTCAGCGCCACGCGAGCGGACACATCCAGCGCCGGGTGACAGCAGCTGAAGATCAGCCGCAGGCGATCGTCGACGATCGAGCTCTCTTCGATCACGGTCGGGTGCTCCTGCTGGTCGAGGCGTACGAGCTCTGCAAGGCGCGCGGCACGATCCGCCACCGAGCGGTCGCGGCGCAGGCGATCGATCGCGCGCCGCCGCGCCGTGACCGTGAGCCACGCGCCGGGATTCGCCGGAACGCCGTCGCGCGGCCACGTCGTGAGCGCGGCCGCATAGGCGTCCTGGACCGCGTCCTCGGCCAGCTGGAAATCACCGACATGGCGAATCAGAGTCGCCAGCACCGCCGCCCGCTCGTCGCGAAACGCGCGGGCGACCGCATCCGCCGTCGGATCACTCAACCGACCGGTCCATGACGGGGCGGACCTCGACGCGCCCGTAGCGGATCAGCGGGATCCGCTTGGCCACGGCCAGCGCCTGATCGAGGTTCTCGGCCTCAACCAGGTAGTAGCCGGCGAGCGCCTCCTTGGTGATCGCGAACGGGCCGTCCGTGAGCTCCGTCTCGCCGGAGCTCGCGCTGGCGGTCGTGGCGGTCGTGGTCGGGTGCAGGCGGCCGGCCGCGGCCAACAACCCGGCCTCCTCGAGGCTCCGGTTCAGCTCCACCCAAATCGGGATCTCGGCCTCGCGCTCTGCGAGCTCCTCGCCTTCGGGCTCGGTGGCATACAGCAACAGCATGTACCGGGACATCATCCCTCCATCTTGACTTTGTCAATACGACGCAGCGTGGCCGCGAAATTGAACACCCGTCGTCGAGCCGAA
>JAOPZQ010000659.1 GCA_025964075.1 Solirubrobacterales bacterium
GGGGCTGGGCGTCGCGGAGCGCGGCCGTCGCCGCCCGGCGTGCGGCCCGTGCCTGGACGAGGTCGGTGAGCATGAACGTCCGCACCTCGGGCGCCGCCGCCGCGCGGGCCAGCGCGACCGAGGCGCCGGCGCGCTCGAGGCTCGCCACCAGCTCGTCCTCGGCCGTCCGCAGCCCCGCGGTCGTGCCCAGCCCCACGATGAGCACGTCGAGATCCGGCATGCGCGCGAAACTGTACGGCGCGATGCCCGAGCCGGTCGACGAGCAGGAAGTCACGCCGCTCGAGCTGTTCTTCGACCTCGTCTTCGTGTTCGCGATCACCCAGGTCAGCGGGTTCGTCTCCGAGCACGCGACGTGGCTCCACCTGGCCCAGGGCCTGGCGATCCTCGCCGTGCTCTGGTGGGCGTGGGAGTCCTACGCCTGGCTCGGGAACACCGCCGCGTCGGACGAGGGCACGATGCGGGTCGTGCTCCTGGCCGCGATGGGGGCGATGCTCGTCGCCTCCCTGGCAGTGCCCCACGCGTTCGGGGCCAACGGGCTCGTGTTCGGCTTCGCCTACCTGGCGGTCCGGCTGCTGCACCTCGTCGCCTACGAGATCGTCTCGCGCGGGGATCCGGAGCTTCGGGGGGTCGTTCTCCGGCTCGCGACGACGGCCGTCCCGGGCGCGCTGCTGATCGTCCTCGCCGGCGCGCTGCACGGCGTGGCGCGCGACGTGTGCTGGGTCGCCGCGCTGGCGATCGACTACGGCGGTCTCGCGCTCCGGGGCGTCGATGGCTGGCGGGTCCAGCCGAGCCACTTCGCCGAGCGCCACGGCCTGATCATCATCATCGCCCTGGGCGAGTCGATCGTGTCCATCGGCGTCGGCGCCGGCGCCCTGAGCCTCAGCGCCGGGATCGTCGCCGGCGCCCTCCTCGGCGTCGCGGTCGCCGCCGCGCTCTGGTGGGCCTACTTCGACGTCGTGGCGATCGTCGCCGAGCGCCGCCTCCGGAGCGCGCCGCCGGCCGAGCAGGTCCGGCTCGCCCGCGACTCCTACACGTACCTGCACATGCCGATGGTCGCGGGCATCGTCGTGTTCGCCATCGGCGTGAAGACGACGATCGAGAACGTCGGCCACCACCTCGATGCCGTGCCGGCGGCGGCGCTGTGCGGGGGCGTCGCGCTCTACCTGCTCGCGCTGAGCGCGTTCAAGCGGCGCAACATCGGCTCGTACAACCAGCCGCGCCTCGCGGCGGCGGGGATCCTCCTCGTGCTCGCGCCGGTCACCAGCCACGTGGCAGCGCTGCTGGCGCTCGCGCTCGTCGCCCTCGTGGCGTGCGGGCTGATCGCCTACGAGGTCCGCCGTTACGCCGCGGCCCGCGAGCGGATCCGCCACACGGATACACGCGAGGCCCCGGCTCCGGGCGACTAGTTGACTACCCCGTGCGGGTGCGCACCTGCGCGGCGCCGTTGGTCTCCCAGGTGCCGGTCCGGAACCACGGCGTCCGGACGAGCCTGATCGGCTTGAACGGCGAGGTCCGCTCGACGTAGAAGCGGACGCCGTCGCGTTCCTCGATCGCCGTCACGGCCTGCTCCTGGCGCCGCCATGCGAGCGCCCAGATGATCGCGAAGCCCGCGGCGACTCCGGATACCTGCGGGTAGACGAACGCGAGGGCGCCGGCGGCGACGGTGGAGAGCAGCAGCGGCCAGAGGCGGTTGAGGAGGATGCGGCTGGGACTGACCTCGGGGAGGGTCTGCTGCATGCGCGCGCCCGCGAGGAGGTGCGCGATCGGTGGGTTGGTCTCGGCGCGGCGGCCCAGCGCGAGGCCGACGGCGCCCGCGACGATCCACCAGCCGGCGGAGATCGGCACGACGTGGCTGTCGTTGCGTGTGGCGGCGCCGGCGACGGTGACCACGGCGAGGGCGCTCGCCGAGGCGGCGCTCAAGAGGACGGTGGCCTTGAGGAAGTCGACGAAGCGCACGGCGGCCTCACGGCGCGAGGAGCGCTTCGAGGAGCTCGCGCACGCCGTCGGGCCCGTCGACCGTGAGGTCGGCCGCCGCGGGGATCTCGCCCGGCCCCTCCTCGGAGCGGACGCCGACGCGCAGCGCGGTCTTGAGCTTGCCCTGCTCCTCGAGCTCGGTGAGCCCGCGGAAGGCGTCGAGGTCGGTGACGTCGTCGCCCACGTAGATGGCGGCGCGCACATCCTCGCCCGAGAGGAAGCTGACGATTCCGGCGCCCTTGTCCATGCGGACGGGCGGCCGGATCTCGAGCACCTTGCGCCCCCAGTGCGTGCGCAGACCGCTCTGCTCGGCCTGGGCCGCGATCGCGTCGATCGCGCTCCGCGCCTCCTCCTCGTCGGGGGCGCCGCGCCAGTGGAACGCGACGATCGCGCCCTTGTCCTCGAGGCGGACGCGCAGCTTCCGCAGCTCCGGCGTGTCGGCCTGGTGCCCGAACTGCTGGATCCGCCGTACCCACTCCTCGACGTCGCGGTCGAGGCGGGGCTCCGTCCAGCCGGCGCGCAGGAGCTCCATGCCGTGGGACCCCAGGTAGTGGATCGTGCCGATCGAGACGAGGCGGCGCGCGTCGGAGGCACGACGGCCGCTCACGCACGCGACGACGCCGTACTTTTTCGCGATCTGGATCAGCAGCTGGCGGGTGCCCTCGGGCACGTGGGCGTCATCGACGTAGCGCACGATCGGCGCGAGCGTGCCATCGACGTCGAGGAGGATCGCGGAGTGCTGCGGATCCTCCCGCAACGGCGCGAGCGTCTCGAGGAGCTGGTCCCGAGAAGCGCTGGCCGGGGGGCGAGCGGAGGTCACGACCCTAGTATGCCCACCGCGCCGCGCCGTCGCGGTCAAATCGGCACAGCTGTTCAGGTAGCGCGCCGCGCGCTGAGGTTCAGCCGCACGTAGTCGAGCTCGATCGGCTCCCCCAGCCGATCGATCACGCCCTCGAGGAACGGCTCGCGCTCGCCCTCCGGCAGGCGGGCGAGGAACGGGTGCAGGACGACCGTCCGCAGGAACTCCCGCGGCTCCTCGGGCCGGACCGGACGGGGCTCCAGCCAGGTGCGAACCTCGTCGAAGCCGTGGCGGCGCAGGCGCTCGGCGGCGAGCTCGGCGGACGAGAAGTTCCACGGGCCGGGCCAGCCCTCGAACGCGGCGCCGCCGACCGCGCGCGCCACCGCGTGCAGGCGCGCGACGTTGCCCTCACCGCCGCACTGCGCCTCGAGCCGGCCGCCGGGCTCGAGCGCCGCGGCGAGTCTCGCGAACAGCGCGTCGTGGTCGGGGACCCAGTGGAACGTCGCCGTCGAGAGAACGGCGTCGACCGGCTCCTCGAGCGCGAAGTCGGCGAGGTCCGCCCGCCGCACGTCGACGCTCTCGGGCAGGTTCGCGCGCGCCGTGGCCACCATGTCGGGCGACGCGTCGACCGCGATCACACGCCCGCGGGGCAGCCGCTCGAGCAGCAGGGCCGTGACGCGGCCGGTGCCGCAGCCGGCGTCGAGGACGGTCTCGTCGCCGTCGAGCGGCAGGCGCTCGACGACGTCGCGCCCCATCGCGAGCTGCGGGCCGGAGACGCGGTCGTAGCTCTCGGCGTTCCAGCTTCGCATACGTTTGTACGCTATCACGGACACGGTGTCACTCGGTGCGCCCGCCAGGACCGCCCAAAACTGCCGGGTTGGGAGGGGGCGGGTTCGGCCGGGCACTGGGCATCGACTGGCGAGTTGGTGACCGTAGAGGTCACTAACTCGCCACTCGACGCGAAAACCCGCCGCGGCGGCTCCGCTCCCTCCCCCTCGTAGCCTGCCGTTGTTGGGCGGTCCTGACGGGCGAACCCGCGGAGACAACGGCTAGATCAAGCCCTCGCGCACCGCGAACGCGACGGCCTGCGACCGCGACCGGGCGTTGAGCTTCGTCGTCACGTCGTGGAGGACGTTCTTGACCGTGCGCTCGCTGTAGCAGAGCTGCTCGGCGACCTCGCGGGTCGGGTGCCCCTCGGCGATCAGCGCGAGGACCTGCTGCTCGCGCTCGGTCAGGCGGGAGTGGAGCGTCGCGCGCTCGGTGGCGCGCTCGTCGGGCCCGCGGCGGCCGGCCGCGCC
>JAOPZQ010000015.1 GCA_025964075.1 Solirubrobacterales bacterium
CACGGTCGCGATCGTGTTGGCCCAGACGATCGTCGAGGCCCCGAAGTAGGGGGCGAGCAGCCGGGCCGCCGCGATCTCCGTCCCGAGGCTGCCCGCTCCGACGACGAAGACCACGAGCCGCAGGAGACGTGGCGGCCAGGGTGGGCGGGTAGGTCGTGCGGCCGCTGGCGCCGCGCCAACGCCCGCGCTCGGAGCAGACGAAGCAGGGCCGACGTCAGCCGGGGGTGGGCGCCGGGCAGGCAACCGAGCCTCGCACGCGCACGGCCAGGGCGGTGACGAGCACCGAGCCCGGACGCCCGAGTCCCTCGGATCCCATCGCGCGCATCATCGCGGCTCGGCGTCGTCGGCGAGACGGGCGACCATCGCATCGAGATCGCGGGCGTCGACTGCGGTGCGGAACGGATCCATCGCTCACCTCACTTGGTGCGCGTGAGCGCTACGACCGGGATCGGGCGCGACGTCTTGCGCTGGTAGGCCTCGTAGCGCTGCGAGTTGCGTTCGTTGACGAGCCTCCAGACGCGCTCGTAGTCCGGGTCGCCGGACTCGATGATCGTCGCGGTGGCGGCGGAGCGCTCGCGCCCGACCTGAATCTCCGGGTGCGGATCCGCGCGCAGGTTCAGGAACCACGCGGGTGGCTCGGGCGCGCCGCCCTTCGAGGCGACGATCAGGTAACGCTCACCGTCCTTGGCGAACGTCAGCGCCGCCGTGCGCACCTGACCGCTCTTGCGTCCCTTCGTCCGCAGCAGCAGCGCCTTCGTGCCGAAGAGGTTCTCGCCGATGCGTCCGTCGGTGCGCTCGTAGAGCGCCTGGTGGGTCTTCAGCATGACGCCGAAGAGCTGATCGGTGATGGCCATGGACTGCGATCCTACGCGACCGAGGCCGGCCCTCGCCGGGCTCGCGGCGCAACTGGCCCGCGGTTGCTTGTATGGGCGGATGCTGGCTCGCTCCAAACTCGTTCGCGTCTCGGAGAACGGACAGGTCCGTACGGCCCTGGCCTCCGTCGCCGCGGCGACGGTGCTCGTGGCGCTGAAGCTCGGCACGGGCTTGGCCACCGGGAGCCTGGGTCTCGTCTCGGCCGGCATCGAGTCGAGCGGCGACGTGGTCGCGGCGGTGTTGACGTTCCTGGCGATCCGTCTCGCCGGCCGTCCCGCCGATCCCGAGCATCCCTACGGTCACCGCCGCGCGGAGAACCTCGCCGCCCTGGGGGAGGCGGCGATCCTCACGGGAGGCGGCATCGTGGTCGTGGTCGCGGCACTCGGACGGCTGAGCGGGGGGGGTGAGCCGTTTGCCGCGCGCTGGTACGTGTTCGCCGTCATCGTCGTGGCCCTCGCGATCGACGCGAGCCGGGTCGTGGTCTCGTTGCGCTCGGCCGTCCGCTACAAGTCGGCGGCGCTGCGCTCCAACGCCTTCCACTTCGCCGGTGACATGGCTGGCTCCTTGGCGGTCCTCGGTGGTCTGCTCGCAGTGGCGGCCGGCTTCGGCGAGGGGGATGCCGTCGCCTCCCTGGTCGTGGCGGCGATCATCTTCACGGCGGCGGGCCGGTTGATCTTCGAGAACGCACGGGTGCTGATGGACACCACGCCCGCCGAGGCGCAGGCGCGCGCCGAGGCGGCGATCGCCGGCCTCGGGGACGAGGTCGAGCTGCGCCGGCTGCGGCTGCGCGAGTCCGGCGGCCAGTACTTCGCCGACGCCGTCGTCGCCGTCCCGCCCGGTCAGGCTCTCGTGGAGAGCCATGGGATCGCGGACGACGTCGAGGCGGTCGTACGCGACGCGCTGCCCGACAGCGACGTCGTGGTGCACCTGGAGCCGCGGCGGGAGGGCCTGGACCTCCGCGACCGGGCGCTCGCGGTCGCGCTGGCCGAGCCGCTCGTGCGCGAGGCGCACGACATCGTGATCTACGAGCACGAGGGGCGAGCGAGCATCTCGCTGCACCTGAAGCTGGAGCCCGACACGCCGCTCTCGGTCGCGCACGAGGTGGCGGAGCGGGTCGAGGAGGCGTTGCGCGCCGAACCCGGCGTGGACGACGTGCAGACCCATCTCGAACCGCTCGAGCGGCCGGTCGCCGCGCGTCCCGACGATCCCGCCCAGGCGCGAGACGAGGAGCAGCGACGGATCTCCGACCTCGTTCGCCGGCGGACCGGCGGGCCGCCCCGGGAGCTGCGGCTGCTGCACACGGAGGCCGGCCTCGTGGTCTTCGTCAGCGTTGCGGTGGGGCCGTCGATGAGCCTCGCGGACGCCCACGAGCTCGCCAGCCGTCTCGAGGACGACATCCGCGAAGGGCAGCCGCACATGGTGGACGTGGTCGTCCACACCGAGCCATGAGACGGCCGTCAGCACGTGAAGTCCGGCGGTCGACCGCGTCGATCTCACGCTCGACGCCGGCGACGTGTTAGCCACCCGCCACGGGCCCGGGCGCTCACGGCGCTGAGCCCTCCGTCAAGGTCCGCCGATGATCGTGCTCGCCGATCGCTCGTTGCTCTGGACGTCCGCGCTCGTGGCGGCGGGCCTCTCCGCGCTCTACGTGCTCCTCGGCCCGCCGGGCCCCGACCTCGCCGCGCAGGTCTATCGCGCCGGCCTCGCCGCAACGCACGGCCTCGCGATCTGGAACGGACAGTGGTACGGCGGCCACTACCTCCTCGGCTACAGCGTGCTGACCCCGATCGCCGCGGCGGCCATCGGAACCCAGCTGCTCGGCATCGTCGCGACGGCGGTCTCCGCCGCGGCCTTCGCCGACCTCCTTCAGCGGCACTCCGACACCGGCGCACGGGCCGGGGCCATCTGGCTCAGCGTCGCCCTCGTCACGAACGTGATCGTCGGGCGCACCGCCTTCTCGCTTGGCCTCGCGTTCGGCCTGCTCGCCCTGTCGGCGCTTCGGCGCGATCGACCGCGCCTCGCGGCCGGCGCTGCCGTGCTGTGTTCGCTCGCGAGTCCGGTCGCCGGTGCGTTCCTCGCACTCGCCGGCTGCGCTGTCTGGATTACCAGCCGCGGCCGCGCTGCGCTCTACACGGCGCTCGCCGCGCTCGTGCCGGTGGCCCTCCTCGCCTGGCTGTTCCCCCAGGCCGGAAGTCAACCGTTCACCGCCCTGTCCTTCGGCGAAGCGGTGGCGTTCTCCCTCGGGGCCCTCGCACTCACGCCGAGACGTGAGCGCGTCGTCCGCGTGGGCCTCGTCCTCTATGCGGGCAGCTGCGTCGCCTCGTTCGCGGTCGCGACGCCGCTGGGCAGCAACGTCCTGCGGTTGGGAGCGCTCTTCGGCGGCCCGACGCTCGCGTACGTCCTCCCGGCGCGGCGCCGCGCGCTCATCGCCCTTGCGGGCGTCCTGCTCGCCCTTTGGCAATGGCTGCCAGCAGTCGCCGCGATGACCGGCGCCGCCGACGATCGCTCGACCGATCCGGCGTACTTCCAGCCGCTGCTCTCCTACGTGGGAGCACACGCGGTGCCGATCGGACGGATCGAGATCCCACCGACCAGGAACCACTGGGAAGCCGCGTACGTAGCGCCGCACATCGCGCTCGCCCGCGGCTGGGAACGCCAACTCGACGTCGGATACGACCGTCTCTTCTACTCGAACCACCTCGCCAGCGGCGCCTACTACGCATGGCTTCGGCAGAACGCCGTGCGGTATGTCGCCGTTCCCGACGCGCCGCTCGACCCATCGGCCGAGGCCGAGGTCGCGCTGATCGACCGGAACCCGCCGTATCTCCGTCTCGTCGATCGCAGCGCGCACTGGCGCATCTTCGCCGTGGCGCGGCCGCTCCCGCTGGCGAGCACCGGGAGCGTCACCGAGTTCGGCGACTCGTCGTTCTCGCTCGTCGCACACCGCGCGGGCGCGATCACCGTGCGAGTTCACTTCACGCCGCTTTGGCACATCGAGACCGGAGAAGGGTGCCTCGAGGCGACGACAGAGGGCTGGACGCGCGTCCTCGTCCCTCGTCCCGAGCGGCTCCGGGTGGCCATCAGGTTGGCACCCGAAGCGCTGCTCGATTCATCCGACCGGACCTGCAATCTTCGACGAGCTCGACGGGCGTTGCGTGTCGCCGCGCGAGGATCGCGACGAGGTTGAGGCTCGGGCGAGCTCCGACCAGCACGAACGCCGGATCGTCACCCGCTTGTTCGGCGCCGGGACGCGGCGGAGCGCGCGGTGCTCCGCCCGATGTCGCGCGTGCCGATGAGTTTCTGCCTCGGAGCCGGTCTTTGCGGTGAGGATGCGTTCGGCCTACGATCCCCCGATGGCGGTGGTGCGCCTCCGCGGTCCGCTCAGGCGCCTTGCGGGCGACCGTTCCGAGCACGCCGTGGAGGCGGCCACGGTGCTCGAGCTGCTCGTCGCGATCGAGCGCGAGCACCCCGCGATCACGGGCTGGATCCTCGACGAGCGCAGGAGGGTCCGCCGCCACATCAACGTGTTCGTCAACGGTGAGCTCGGCGGCGAGGAGACCGTGATCGGCGAGGGGGATCGCGTGGAGGTCATTCCGGCGATATCGGGAGGAGAGCGATGACGGAGCTGCTGGTGGGAACGCGCAAGGGGCTGTTCGCGCTGGAGGGAGGCCCGGGCGGCCCGTTCGAGGTGACCGCGCGGGCGTTCCCCGGCGAGACGGTCGACCATGTCCTGCGCGATCCTCGCGCCGGCCATGTGGTCGCCTCGGTCACCTCGCCCTTCTACGGGCCCAAGATCTGGCGCGCCGAGGATCCGGCCGGCGAGTGGGAGCAGGCGCGGGGAGTCGGGCTGGCGGAAGGTGGCGAGGCCGCGCTCGAGCGCATCTGGACGCTCGTGGCGGGCGAGGAAGGGCGTCTCTACGCAGGCGGCGATCCCGGTGTGCTGTTCGAGAGCCGCGACGGCGGCGAGAGCTGGCAGCTGAACGCCGGGCTGTGGGAGCACCCCAGCCGGACGCGCTGGCAGCCCGGCGGCGGCGGGCTGTGCCTGCACTCGATCGCGACCTGGCCGGGCGAGCCCGACCGCCTTGCCGTCGGGATCTCGGCCGCCGGCGTGTGGCTCACCGACGACGGGGGGCAAACCTGGCGTAGCGGCAACGACGGGCTCGTCGCGCGCTACCTCCCCGACGACGCGCCGCCGGATGAGATCGCGCTGTGCGTGCACCGCCTCCATCGGGCCCCGATGCGCCCACGGCGTCTGTTCATGCAGTTCCACGGCGGTGTCTACCGGTCCGATGACGCGGGCGAGACGTGGACCGGCATCGGCGCCGGGCTGCCCTCGGACTTCGGCTTCCCCCTCGCCATCGATCCGGCCGACCCCGACAGCGCCTACGTGATTCCGCTGACCGCGGACGTCGATCGCGTGACGCCCGATGCTCGCGTGCGCGTGTACGAGACCCGCGACGCCGGCGCCACGTGGGCGGAGCGCGGCGACGGGCTGCCCGCCGAGCATGCCTACCTGACCATCCTGCGCGAGGCGTTCGACTGGGCCGGCGAAGGCGAGTCGCTCGAGCTCTACTTCGGTGCCACCTCGGGGGAGGTCTTCGGCTCCGGTGACGCCGGCGCCACGTGGTCGACGGTGGGGCGGCGGCTGCCGCCGGTCCTGTCGGTCACCGCGACCGGCTGAACGCGCGAGAGCCTCGCCTCGCGCGACGAGCGCGAGGCGAGGCTCGGCGACCGCTAACGCAGGACGAGCGCCAGGGTGTGCGACTTACCGGCGTGCCCCGAGGTGCCGGCGACCGTCAACACCGCGCGGTAACGCCCGCGCGACAGCCGCTTCCCATGGACCGTCTTGGGGAGCGCGATCGCGACCCGACGCCCCTTCGCCACCTTGCGCACCAGCTTCGCCCTGGTCGCGTACTTCGCGTGGGGGGCGACGCGCTGCTCGAGGCGGACCGTCACCGACCCGCGGCGCGCCGTCGTGAGGACGATCTGACCGCCGACGAACGTCGGGAGCGTGGGGAACCAGGACGTTGGCAGGGTGGGGAACCAGGACGCCGGCGGCGTCGGGAACCAGGACGTCGGCGGCGTGGGCACTCCGGGTGGCGACGGAGTCGGCCCGGGTGTCGTTCCCTGAGACGACGTCATGGGGTGGTTCTGGAAGAAGGTGTACATGGCGGTGGTCTCGTCGGGTCCCGAGGCATCGGCGTATTGCTGGGCAGGGTTGCCGCCGGACCAGGCGTGGTTCATGCCGTGGACGAGCCAGTACTGGGCGAGTTCGCTGTGGTTGTGGTCGTTGTAGGTGCGGGTGGTGTACGTCTGGCCGCCGGCGGCCTGGCCCTGCGTGGTGTTAGCCGGGGTTAGCGGGATCGAGCCGTTGGCGGTACCGTCGTCGGCGAGGTCGCCCGTGGTCAGCCATTGCTGGACGAGCTGGTCGGCGTTGACGGGTGGGACGGTGGTGTCGGCGTCGCCTTCGAAGGCGATGAACGGGATCGGGCGGGCGCGACTGCCCATTTCCTTGTAGGCCGCCTGGGCGGCTTGGGTCGGGTCAGCGCTCTTGTAGCCGGCGCAGGTCGCGGTAGCGGCGTATTCGCAACCGGAGCCGATGCCGATCGCGGCGAAGACGTCGGGGTAGGTTGCGGCCATGACGGACGCCATCGCGCCTCCGGCGGACAGGCCGGCGGCGTAGACGCGCTTGGGGTCGATGGAGTACTTCTGCTCGACGTAGCTCGTGACCCCGTCGATCCGCGCGGGCTCGCCCGCGGAGCGGTGCATGCTTCCGTCCTGGAAGAAGTTCCAGCACGCGAAGGAGTTGGAGGTGGAATCCTGCTGTGCGAAGGCGACGATGAAGCCCTTCGCCTCCGCGACGGTGTCCCAGCGTGTGAGCTGGCGGAAGCCGTCGGCGGTCTGCGTGCACCCGTGCAGCGCGACGACCAACGGCACCGGGGTGCCCGGCTTGTAGCTCGACGGGACGTACAGCTCGTAGTGCTGCGTCCCGGCGGAGCCGGTGTAGTCCCCGGAGCTCAGGGTCCCGGCCGCCGACGCGGCGCCGGGGAGCAGCGCGGCCGTGCCCGCGAGCAACGCCGTCGTGGCGGCAAGGCGCGCCCCGAGGCGACGAACGATCCCTCGCTCCTGTCCGGCCGTGCGTTCGCGCGCGTCGATGCGCGCTGTGTGGCATTCATGCATGCGGCTTACGTCTCCCTCCACTGATGTTCCGACCACCCCGCGACGCCGCATCCTCGGCGCCGCGGCTCAGCCGTCCGCAATCCCTGCGGCCGGCAGTGGACCATGGCGACCCGCCCAACGGACGGGTCGCGTGACGCTAAGCCAGCACCTCGCCATCATCCATGCAGAGAACCGAGAACAACACCCATCCGCACGTGTGGACTTCCCCAAACCGGCTGACCACAGGGGCGGGGCGCGCGGGGCTGCTCAGCGTGCCTACTCGTTGGCGATGGCCCGCTCGCGGGACCGGCCAACGGCACGATCTCGACCTCTCGGAACCCGACCTCGCGGCACCACCCGGCAAGTCGCTGCCGATGAAGTCGAACGCGTCGCCTTCGGGCTGCTGGCTGGACCGCAGCAAGCGGGACCATGGCGCCGCCTTCGACGCCGTTCTCGACGGCGCTCAGAGAGTCCCTCTACGGGGCACTCGGCGAGGGGTTTACTCCACGTCGGCATCGCGACTCCTCATCCCGGCGGCTTCCACGGGTTTCGGTTGGGTTTTGCCCACAGGACAGCCGCGGTGGGCTATAACGGCGCCGGAGCGGTGTCTTCGCGCTGGAGCGGGCGCGCCACCGGCGCCCGCGAAGCCGCGTGCCGGAGGACCAGAGAGCGCGCTGCTCAGGAGTCGGCGCCGAGACCCACCCGGACGATGTCCAGCTCGGCCGGCGTTGCGGCGGACGGAGCGCCGGCCGCGTCCGGGCTGCGGACAAGCAGGACGGGCGTCGTACTCGCCCGGAGGACCGCTGCCGAGGTACAACCGACCAGGGCGCTCCGTACCCGTCCCCGACCGCGGGATCCCATCACGATCAGGTCGCAGCGGTGTTCGCGCGCGACCTCGGCGATCCGGGTCGCAGGCTTGCCGCGGACGAGGCGTGAAACGACGCTGATGTCGCTCGGAAGGCGACTGGTGGCGGCACGCAACGTCCCGTTGAACTCCCGGTCGAGGTCACGCGGGGGAGAGACCATGCCCGGTACCCCGGGATGGAACGCGGGACCGGGCACGACGGTGACCAGGACGAGGCATGCGTTCTGCTCGCGGGCGAGGGTCGTGGCGTGCTGGACGGCGGCGGCCGCGTCGGGCGAGCCGTCGTAGGCGACGAGGATCGAGCGGTAGGAGGCCATCTGGTCGCTCAACCCGTTTCGCCGGCCGGATGCGCGGCGGTCATGGCCCCCACCCAAACTTTCGTGCTCGGCTCGCGCACACGATATGCCTTGTAGCGGCTCCAGCAGCCGAGCGCCGTGTGTTCGCGTATGCCGGGCGACGCAGTAGGCCCCGCCGGTGCCGCTCGCGGCCCCGTTCGCCGTCAGCCGCCCGGCGGATCGGCGGTCGACCAGCCGCAGAACGATCGATGCCGGCGATGAACGTGTGCGGCATCTGCGAACGCTCCGAGGACGGCGTCGACCGCGTCCATACCATCGCCGCTCGATGGCGACCGACATCAGCTCGAACGACGCTGCCCTCAGGGGCCTCTGGGACCCACGCCTGCTCGCACTGCGCGAGCGGATCATCACCGATGTCGGGCCGCGGCTCGAACGGCGGCTGGAGGGCTGTGCCGAGGACGAGGAGCTGGTCGACGATCTGTGGACGATCCTCGCCGCCGACGAGGGCGACCTGCTCGGCGGGTGGGACGAGGCGACCTGGGCCTTCCGGGTTCTGCAGGCGACCGTCGTCGTCGAGGCGCTCGGGACTTTTCGCCAGACGCTGCTCATGCCCGTCCTCGTCTCGGTCCTGACCAGCGCTCCGTTCGTCCTGGCCGGAACTCCCGAGCAGCGGGAGCGCTATCTCCCGGGACTGCGCGCGGGCACGTCGCGCGCGGCGTTCGCGATGACCGAGCGGGAGGGCGGCTCGGACGTCGCGGGCACACGCTCCAGCGCGGTGCGCGACGGCGACTGCTACGTCGTCAACGCGGCGAAGACGTGGATCACGGTGCCCGGTGACATCGACTGGCTGGTCACGCTCGTCCGTCAGCCGGAGTCCGGCGGAATGACGTGCCTGGTCATCGACGCCAAGGCGGACGGCGTCTCGATGACGCGTACGGCGGAGCCGATGGGCATGCGCGCGCTTCCCGTGTACGACCTGGACCTCGTCGACGTGCGGGTCCCCGTCGAGGACCGCCTCGGAGACGAGGGCCGCGCGTTCGGGCTCGTCATGCGGGTGCTGAACGTCGTCCGGCCGATCGTCGCGGCGCGCGGCCTCGGCCTGACCGAGAAGGTCCTGATGGAGGCCGTGCGGGTCGCCGAGAAGCGGCCGAGCGCGGCCGGACGCCTGATCGACCTCCAGGTCGTCCGCGCGAAGATCGGCGACCTCGCAGCGCGGCTCGAGGCGGCCCGACTGCTCACGTACCGCGCGGCCGCGCTGGTGGACGCGGGCCGGCTCGGCAAGGAGGACGCGGCTCTGCTCGCGGCCGCGAAGCTGCTGGGGACCGAGCTCGCGGTGGAGGCCGCCACGACCTGCCTCCACCTCGCGGGCGCCGCCGGCTACGACGAGCGCCTGCCCTTCGCCCGCGCGCTGCGCGATGCGCAGCAGCTGACGATCGTCGAGGGAGTCTCCGAGGTGCAGACCGAGCTCGTGGCGCGCGGCGTGATCGACCGCTCCGTCTGGTGGGGTGCCCCGTGACGGCCACGAACGGGCTGATGCCGGCTCGTGCACTGGCATCGGGCGTTCTGCGAAATGCGATCGGGGGGGAGTGGGTCACGCCGTCCGGTGGAGATCTGCTCATCGATCGCGACCCCGCGGATCCGCGGACGCCGCTGGTCGAGAGCCCGTCCTCATCGACGGAGGACGCCGCGGCGGCACTTGCCGCCGCCGAGCGCGCCCGGCCGGCGTGGGCGGGACGCTCGCTGATCGCCCGCGCCGCCGTCCTGCTCCGCGCGGCGACGCTCCTTCGCGCCCGCGCCCCGGACGTGGCGCATCTGCTCACGATGGAGGAGGGGAAGCCGCTGATCGAGGCGCTGGGCGAGGTCGAGCGGACGGCCGAGACTTTCGAGGCGCTCGCCGCGCTGGCGTACACGCCCACGGGCGACGTCTTCGCCGGTCACCGGACCGACCAGTGGGTCATGTCGCGCCGGCAGCCGCTCGGCGTGGCGGTCGTGATCGCCCCGTGGAACTTCCCGCTCCTCATCCCGGCCTGGAAGGTCGGCTCCGCGCTGCTCGCCGGCAACCCGGTCGTGCTCAAGCCGGCGGACCCGTCGCCCCTCGTGGCCGCGACGCTGGTCGAGATCCTCGAGGACGCCGGACTGCCGGAGGGCGTGTTGAACGTCGTCTTCGGCCGGGGCGCCACAGTCGGTCCGGCGCTGCTGAGGGCGCCGGCGACGGCGGTCAGCTTCACCGGAGGAAACGACGCGGGCGCGGTCGTCGCCCGGGCCGCGACGGAGCACCACCTGAAGGTGCAGCTCGAGCTCGGTGGCAACAACTCCGTCCTCGTCCTGGCGGACGCCGACCTCGACCAGACGGTGGCCGAGATCGTGGCCGGGGCGCTTTCGTCGAGCGGGCAGAAGTGCACCGCGACGCAGCGTGTATTCGTCGACGTCGCGATCGCCCGCGAGTTACGCGAGCGCCTCGTCACGGCTCTGCGCAGCGTCCGCCTCGGATCGGGGCTCGATCCGATCGCCACGGTGGGCCCGCTTGTCTCGGACAAGGCCCGCGTCGAGTTCGAGCAGGCCGTCGCCGCGCTCTCGGCCGAAGCGGCGCGTACGACGCGATTCGGCGAGACACCCGAGCACGGCTACTTCGTCCAACCCGCGCTCGTCGAGGCGGAGGGCTGGGACCGGGACGTGTTCGGCGGCGAGGTGTTCGGCCCGCTGCTGACGCTGTTCGAGGTGGAAGGGCTCGATGAGGGAATCGAGCACTGCAACGACACGCCGTTCGGGCTCAGTGCGTCCGTCTTCACTCGGTCAGTGAGAAGCGCCCTCGCGTTCGCCGACGGAATCGAGGCCGGCATGGTCCACGTCAACAGCCAGACGACAGGCTCGGAGCCGCACGTCCCGTTCGGCGGCGTCAAGCGCTCGAGCAACTACAGCCGGGAGCTCGGGCGGGAGAGCCTCGACTTCTTCACGCAGGTGCAGAGCGTCTACCTGGAGGGGACACCGTGAGCGCCGCCGTCGCGTCGGTGCCCGCCGAGACCGTCCTGATGGCGTTCGCGGAGTTGAAGATCACGCACGTCGTGACGGTCCCGGACACGAACCAGCGGACGGTGCTGGCGGCCGTGGCTGACGACTCGCGGTGGCCCACCGTCAGGGCCGCCACCGAGGACGACGTCGCGGGGATCTGCCTGGGCCTGTGGATCGCCGGTCGCCGGCCCGTGGCCGTCATCCAGCAGCTCGGCCTGTTCGCGGCCGCCAACGCCTTGCGGGCCGTCGCGCACGACTACGCCGCGCCGCTCCCGATCCTCGCCGGGCTCTACGGTCGCGAGGTCGACCGCGACGTCACGGCGTCGCGGCGGTCGGCGGTCCGACTGTGCATTCCGCTCCTCGACGCGTTGGAGATCCCGTGGTCGCTCGTCGAGGGTCCAGAGGACGCGGACGGGATCAGCGAAGGGCTCGCCGCCGCGTTCGACCGGGGAGGCGTGTCGGTCGTCCTGCTCGGAGCGCCGACATCATGACCCCGGCGCTGGCGGTCGCCGACGCCGTCGAGATCATCGCCGCGGAGCGCGGAGATGCGATCGCCGTGCTGACGATGAGCGGCCTCGGCGTATGGCCGGAGCATCGTCCGGAGGACTTCCGACTCGTCGGCCTCATGGGCGGCGCCGCCTCGATCGGGCTCGGCCTCGCGCTCGGCCGTCCTGAGCGCGACGTCTGGGTGATCGACGGGGACGGCTCCCTGCTCATGCAGCTGGGCGTCCTCGGCGCCGTCGCCGATGCCGCCCCCCGTCGGCTGTTGCATGTCGTCATCGCCAACGGCGTCTACGCGATCTCCGGCGGACAGGCGGTTCCGGGCTCGCCCAGCTGGGATGCGCTGGCGCTGGCGGCGGGATACCGGTCCGCCACGGTCTGCTCGGACGGCGACGCCCTGAGGGAGGCCCTACGCGTGATGTCGCCGGGCCCGCGGATGGTCGCCGTGCACTGCGCCGACCGTCGTCCCGAGTTCCGCGCCGGCGCGTTCGAAGTCGATCCGCTCGAGGAGGCCCGCCGAGTGCAGGCGACGCTGCAGGTCTCGTCCGTCGCCTGACGTTCGGGCTTCACGGACGGTTTGCCGCCTCGGCCCACCCCCGGTCCCGATGCGCGGGACCTGGCGCGTTCGCGCGCCGAAAACGACGAGACTGCCGTCGCCGATGCAGTGTCGGCGAGGCAGGGGCCACGAGGAGGGAGACGCCATGGCTGAGCACGTCGATCCGATCTTCGACATCGCGCAGCTCGCGCACGTCGAGATGCTGAGCACCGATCCGGCAGGCACGGAGCGGTTCTTCACCGAATTTCTCGGGATGAGCGTGACGGCGCGCGAGGGAAATTCGGTCTACCTGCGCGCCTACGAGGAGGCCTACCACAGCAGCCTCAAGATCACCGAGGCGGCGCAGCCCGGACTCGGACACGTCGCGTGGCGCACGCAGTCGCCCGCGGCGCTCGAGCGTCGCGTTGCGGCGATCGAGACGGCCGGACTCGGGCAGCGCTGGATCGATGGCGACCTCGGCCACGGCGAGGCCTACCAGTTCACGACGCCCGACGGGCACGCCATGGAGCTGTTCTGGGACGTCGAGCGCTGGGAGGCGACGCCGGAGTTGCGGACGCCCCTGCTCAACCGTCCCCAGCGGCGGCCGACGCAAGGCGTCCCGGTTCGACGGATCGACCACGTCAACCTGATGGCCAGCGACGCCGCGGAGAACCGCCGCTTCTTCGAGGAGCACCTCGGCTTCCGCACGCGTGAGCGCATCGTCGCCGGCGAGGGCGCGGAGCAGATCGAGCTCGGCAACTGGATGAGCGTCAGCCCGCTCGTCCACGAGATCGCGATCATGCGCGACCCCTCCGGCACACGCGGGAGATTCCACCACGTGTGTTACTGGTACGGCGTTCCGCAGCACTGCAACGACGCGGCGGAGGTCCTCCGGGAGGCGGGCTACGAGATCGAGGCGGGCCCGGGCAAGCACGGCGTGAGCCAGGCGACGTTCCTGTACGTCTGGGAGCCCGGCGGCAACCGCGTCGAGTTGTTCGGCGACGTCGGTTACCTCA
Source organism: Solirubrobacterales bacterium (assembly GCA_025964075.1). Taxonomy (GTDB): domain Bacteria; phylum Actinomycetota; class Thermoleophilia; order Solirubrobacterales; family Solirubrobacteraceae; genus JAOPZQ01. The sequence continues at coordinate 13,255 of JAOPZQ010000015.1, forward strand.
TCCAGGAGCCGGACTGGCAGCCGGTGACCTGGCACGCGGAGACCGACATGGAGTGGCTGACTTCCATCTACGGGCCGATCCCTATGTCGTTCTTCGAGATCGGGATGCCGCCCGTGGGCGCCGTCGAGCCCGTCGGCGCGTAGCGCGTGCCGCTGGTTTCCGTGTCCATGAGCGCCGGTCGGTCCGACGCCGAGGTGGGGGCCTTGGTCAAGGCCCTCACCGAGGCCGTCGAGGCGGCGCTCGGAATCGACCGCGAGCGGATCACGGTCCACGTCCACGAGCTTCCCCCCGACCGCATCGCTCGCGGCGGAGTGCCGCTGTCCGAGCGCTGAGACGTGGACCAGCGGCCGATCGCGTCGTCCGAGGTCCCCGCGCCCATGGGGGCGTACTCGCAGGCGATCCTGGGGCGGGACGGGGTCCTCCACGTCTCGGGCCAGATGGGGATCGACGCCGACGGCAACCTCGTCGGCGAAGGGGACGTGGGCGCGCAGACGGCGCGGGCCCTGGCCAACATCGACGCGCTCGTGCGAGCTGCCGGCGGGACGCGACGAGACGTCGTCAAGTTGACCGCGTACCTCGTCGACATGTCCGGCCGAGCCGAGTTCGCGGCGGCGCGTCGGGAGTGGGTGCGGGAGCCGCATCCCGCGTCGACGCTCGTCGAAGTCAGCGCACTCGCGGCGCCGGGAGTGCTCGTCGAGATCGATGCGATCGCCGTGCTCGGCCGGTGACGGTCAGTCCATGCCCAGCGGCCCCGCGACGTCGCCCGCGAGGAACTGCTGGACGAACGGGTCCTCCGACGCGAAGACCTCCGCGGCGGGCCCGCTCTCGAGGATGCGCCCCTTCCACAGCAGGGAGACGTGGTCGCAGAGCACCCGCGCGAGGGCCACGTTGTGCGTGACGACGAGCATCGTGCCGCCGAGGTCGCGATGGCGCTCGCGCAGCAGCTCTCCGAGGAGCGTGGTGCGGACCGGGTCGAGGCCGGAGTCGGGCTCGTCGCAGAGGAGGATCTCCGGGTCGAGCACGAGCGAGCGGGCCAGCCCGGCTCGCTTCCTCATACCGCCGGAGAGCTCGGCCGGCGCCCTCTTCTCGGCGCCCTCGAGACCGACGGCGTGGAGGTGCTCCATGACGATCTGGCGGACCTCGCGTTCGCGCAGGTCGGTGTGCTGGCGCAGCGGGAAGGCCACGTTGTCGTACACGCTCATCGAGCTGAAGAGCGCGCCGTCCTGGAACATCACGCCGATGTCGCGCCGTAGCCGCAGCACGTGCGAGCGGCTCATCTGGCTGAGCGACACGCCGTTGACGAGCACCTGGCCCGAGTCCGCGCGCAGCAGCCCGATCACGTGCTTGATGAGCACGCTCTTGCCGGTGCCGGACGGGCCCAGGACCACGGACGCGCTGCCGGCCGGGATGCTGAGATTCGCCCCGTCGAGCACGCGGTGGCGGCCGAAGCTCTTGCAGAGCTCGCGCGTCTCGATGGCCAGCGTCGCGTTCACCGAAG
>JAOPZQ010000083.1 GCA_025964075.1 Solirubrobacterales bacterium
GGGCACGAAGCTCCTCGGCGTGCGCGCCGTCATCGCCGAGAGCTTCGAGCGCATCCACCGCTCGAACCTCGTCGGCATGGGCGTGCTCCCGCTGCAGTTCTCGAAGGGTCAGTCCGTGTCCTCGCTCGGCCTCACCGGCCACGAGAAGTTCACTGTCGCCGGCCTCGCCGAGGGCGAGGAGATCCCGCGGGAGGTAACGGTGAGCGCTGACGACAAGGAGTTCACCGTCACCGTCCGGATCGATACCCCGAAGGAGCAGCGCTACTTCCGTCACGGTGGCATCCTGCAGTTCGTCCTGCGGGAGCTGCTTGCCACCGGATAGGAACTTTCGCCTTCTCTTCGCAGGGCAGGCCGCCAGCCTGCTCGGCGACGGGATGGTGAAGGTCGCGCTGTCGTTCGCCGTCCTCGATCTCACCGGATCGGTGTCGGACCTCGGGATCGTCCTCGCCGCCCAGGCGGTGCCGCTCGTCACGTTCCTGCTCGTCGGCGGCGTGTGGGCGGACCGGCTGCCCCGCCGCGGGGTGATGCTGGGCGCCGACGGCCTGCGCTTCGTCACGCAGGCGGCGTCCGCCGCGCTCCTCGTCGCGGGCACCGCGCGCATCTGGGAGCTCGTTCTCCTGCAGGGCATCTACGGCCTGGCGACCGCCTTCTTCCAGCCGGCGATCAGCGGGCTGATGCCGCTCGTGACGCGCCCCGAGGACCTGCAGCGCGCCAACGCGCTCCGGGGCATGGCGCAGTCCGCTGGCCGGTTCGCCGGACCGGCGCTGGCGGGGGTGCTCGTCGCCGCCGTGGGGTCCGGCTGGGCGCTCGCCGCCGACGCGGCGACGTTCGCCGTCAGCGTCGTGACACTCGCCGCGATGGCCGTCCCGGCGAGCGCGAAGCTGCCGGCCCAGCGCTTCCTGCGCGACCTCGTCGACGGCTGGCGGGAGTTCACCGCGCTGCCCTGGGCCGTCGCGGTCGTGACGTCGATCGCCGCCGGAAGCATCCCGTGGGCCGCGTGGTCGGTGCTCGGCCCGCAGGTGGCGCGCGACTCGCTCGGCGGCGTCGGCGCGTGGGCGCTGATCGTCGCCGTCGACGGCGTCGGGATGCTCGTCGGCGGGCTCGTCGCGATGCGCGTGCACGTTCGGCGGCCGCTCGTCGTCGCCAGCGTGTCGCTGCTCGTCGTCCCGGTGCCGCTGGCCCTGCTCGCGCTGGAGGCCCCGGTCGCCGTGCTCGCGGTCGTCGCGCTGGGGACCGGGTTCGCGACGACGTTCTTCAACGCCCTGTGGGAGACCGCGCTGCAGCGGTCGGTCCCGCCCACGGCGCTCTCGCGCGTGACCGCGTACGACTGGTTCGGCTCGCTGGCGCTGAACCCGGTCGGCTACGCCGTGATCGGCCCCATCGCGGCCGCGCTCGGGCTCCACGCGACGCTGTGGCTCGCAAGCGCTGCCGTCCTCGCGACCGTCGCCGCGCCGCTGTTCGTCCCGAGCGTCTGGCGCCTGACGGAGCCGGCGGCAGCCGCTGGTAGCCTCTCGCCGCCATGATGTCGAGGTCCAGCCTCCCGGCGGTGCTCGCCGTCGCGCTCGTGTTCCTCCTCGCCGGCCCCGTCGCGGGCGCGCGCGTGCGCACCGCACCCTCGGCCCCGGCCGGCGGGGCGGTCGCGCGAGCGTCGTCCACGCGCCGAAGGCGAAGCGCCACATCTCGCTCCACGGCGATCCCATCTCGGCGTTCGCGCGGCCCTTCGGCAGCGCCAGGCCCAGGGTGACGGCGCACGCCGCGGCGGCGAGCCAGTTGGCCACGACGTGGTGCGGGACCGAGCGCCGCACGGACTACACCGCCTCCTCCCTCGGCTCGCTCCCGCAGGTCAAGGTCGTCTACGCCTATCCCTCCGACGCGCCCGACCGCTTCAACGCGCTCAAGGACTGGCTCCAGGCCGACGTCGCGGCGATGGCCGACCGCGTCGCGGCCGCGGCCGGGTCGGCCGAGACGATCCGCTTCGACGTCGGCACGGACTGCCCGAGCCCGCTCTCCTACGTGGACATCGCGGTGCTCCAGCTGCCCCAGACCGCGGCGCAGCTGCAGGCGATGGCCTGGCCGGACCGCGGCGCCGCGATCCGCCAGGCGGTGCTCGCGCAGGCCGGGAACCTGAACCTCACCGGAGGCCTGCGCCACTACGCCGTGTTCGCGGACGACACGCTGCCGGCGTCGGGCGACCGCACGAGCGGCGTCGGAGAGCGACCCACCGACGCATCGCCCGACCCGGGCAACCTCAGCAACGGCGACGGGCTCGTGGCGAACATCTTCGGCGAAGGCGGCAACCCGACGTTCATCCCGCCTCCCTCGCCGGGCGCCGACACGAGCGACTACATGCTGCACGAGATCACGCACACGTTCGGCGCGGTGCAGGAGGCCGCGCCGCATTCCAGCGGCGCCGGTCACTGCTACGACGAGCAGGACGTCATGTGTTACCCCGACGGCGGCCCGTACTTCAGGGCCGGCGGGGCGACGCAGACAGTGTGCAACCTGCCGTTCCAGGCCTACGACTGCAACGGCGACGACTACTTCAACTTCGCGCCGCCAGCCGGCAGCTACCTCGCGACCCACTGGAACTCCGCGCGGTCGACGTACATGTGCCCGCTCACGCGCTGCCAGACCGCCGGCGCGCCGCCGATCGCCCGGCTGGCGATCCCGAGCGCGTGGTCGGGCGCGCCGTTCACCTTGAGCGCCGCGGCCTCGACCGACGACGCCGGGCTCGCCGGCTTCACCTGGGACCTCAACTACGACGGCCACTTCGACCAGACGACGGGTACCAACCCGAGCCTGAGCCTCACCTACAAGGACCAGACGCCCGGCGTCGAGGGCCTGGTCAAGCTCGGCGTCGGCGCGGTCGACATCGACGGCGCGCTCGGGCGGGCCTACATCCAGCTCCCGATCCGGCCGCCGAACGTGTTCCTCGGCGGTACCCACACCCAGCAGAAGCTGCGGACCGCGCGGGCGAGCGGCATCTCCTACAGCGTCTATGGCGGCGGCGGGACGGTGCGGATCACGCTCACGGTGTCGAGCTCCGTCAAGCGCCGCTTCCATCTGCCGAGCCGGACGCTCGCGACCAGCCGGGTCCTGCCCGCGAGCATCCAGCTCGCGGGCCACGTCAAGCTGAAGCGGGCGATCCTCAATCGCCTCAAGCCAGCCCGCTCGCTCCGCGTGCGGATGAGCGCGCGCCTGACGCCGCTCGGCGCCGGGGAGCGCGCGGCCACGCGCGCCGCGAACATCGTCCTTCGCTGAGCGGGTCCTACCGCGAGTAAGATCGGGCCCGATGGCCAGCTCCCCCGCCACGCGCGAGCGCCCGCGCCGGCGCCTTCCGCGGGCCGAACGCGAGCGGCAGATGCTCGGGGCCGCGCGGCGGATCTTCGCGGCGCGCGGGTTCCAGGACGCCTCGATGGAGGAGATCGCCGCCGAGGTCGGCATCTCGAAGCCGATGCTCTACGCCTACTTCGACTCGAAGGAGGGGCTGTTCATCGCCTGCGCGGAGCTCGCGAGCCGCGAGCTCGTCGCCGCGCTCGAGGCGACGGCGACCACCGGGCCGCCCGATCGCCGGCTCTGGCGCGGCATCCTCACGTTCCTCGAATGGGTCGACCACAACCGCGAGGGCTGGCGGGTGCTCTACCCCGCGGGCCCCGTGCGCACCGGGCCGCTGGCCGCCGGCCTCGCCGGGACGCGCGATGCGATGGCCGGCACGCTCGCGCGCCTGATCGCCGATACCGCCACCGGCGAGGGCGTCGCGCCGGAGGCGCGAGAGCACATCGAGCCGCTCGCCTACACGATGGTCGCCGCGACCGAGGCGGTCGCCGAGTGGTGGCTCGCCCATCCCGAGGAGCCCCGAGACCTCCAGGCGCTGCGCCTGATGAACTTCGTCTGGCAGGGCTTCGGCGACCTCGTCGCCGGCCGCATGTGGCTTCCCCCGCCCGAGGAGTCCTAGGCGTTCTGCGACCCGCGGCGCCGACCCGGGGCTGCCGAACGCTTGTAGGCTCTCCTCCTTCGTGCCGATCTCCGAAACCCTCCGCCGCCTCCTGACCGCACCCGGTCCGTCGGGCTATGAGACGCCCGCCGCCCAGGTGTGGCGCGAGGCCGCCGGCGCGTTCGCCGAGGTCACGACGAACACGATGGGCTCGTCGATCGCGCGCGTGCCGGGGACGGACGAGGGCCCCACGATCGCCGTCATGGGCCACATCGACGAGATCGGCGTGATGGTCCGCCACATCGACGAGAAGGGCTACCTGCGGATCAGCGGCGTCGGCGGCTGGGACCCGACGATCCTGGCCGGTCAGCGGGTCGACGTGCTCGGTCGCGGCGGCCGGCTTCCCGGCGTCGTCGGGAAGAAGCCCATCCACCTGATGGACTCGGACGAGCGCACCAAGGCGCCGGAGCTCAAGGACCTCTACGTCGACATCGGCGCCGCCTCGGAGGAGGAGGCACGCGGGCTCGTCCGCGAGGGCGACGTAGCCGTGATCGCCGCCGAGCCGGTCGAGCTGCCGAACGGCCGCCTGATCTCGCGGGCGCTCGACAACCGCCTCGGGTGCTTCATCGCCTTGCGGGCGGCCGAGCTCGTCGCCGAGGCCGGGGGCGCGCCCGGCGACTTCTACGCCGTCGCCTCCGTCCAGGAGGAGACCGACCTCGCCGGCGCGCGGGCCGTCGCCTTCGCCCTCGAGCCCGCGGCCGCGATCGTCGTCGACGTCACCTTCGCGTCCGACCAGCACGGCGTCGACCCCGACCGCGTGGGCAAGCGCGAGCTCGGCTCGGGGCCGTCCCTCGGCCGCGGCTCGATGCTCCACCCGAAGCTGTTCGAGGTGCTCTCGGAGACCGCCGAGGCGGAGTCGATCGCCTACACGATCGAGGCCTACTCGCGCTACACCTCCACCGACGCCGACGCCGTCCACCTGACCCGCGCGGGCATCCCGACGATGACCGTGGGCGTGCCCACGCGCTACCTGCACTCGCCGATCGAGCTCGTGCAGATGAGCGACGTCGAGGACGCGGCGCGCCTGATCGCCGCCGCGGCGCGGCGCCTCGAGCCGGACACGTCGTTCGAGCGGTGAGCGCTCCCCTCCTCGTCCTCTTCGACATCGACGGCACGCTCCTCGGGGGCGCGACCGACGCCCACGTCCGGGCGCTGCACGACGCGCTCCAGGAGGTCCACGGGGTCGCCGAGCCGTGGCGCGTGAGGGTCGAGGCGGCCGGGCGCACCGATGGCGAGATCGCCCGCGCGATCCTCCTGGGTCATGGCCTGTCCGCCGAGCGGATCGACGCGCGGGCCGACGACGTCCGCGAGGCCTGCTGCCGGTTCCACGCCGAGCTCCTCGTCGAGGACCTCTCGCACACCGTGCTCCCCGGCGTGCTCGAGCTGCTGACGGAGCTGGACTCGGCCGACGACGTCCAGCTCGCGCTCCTGACCGGCAATTTCGAGCCGGTTGCGCGGCGCAAGCTCAAGCAGGCCGGAATCGGCCGCTTCTTCCCGTCCGGTCAGGGTGCGTTCGGCTCCGACGGCGAGGACCGCGCGGCGCTGCCGGCGATCGCCCGGCGCCGGGCGAGCCGCCACCCGCGGGAGCGCACCGTGATCGTCGGCGACACTCCGAGGGACATCGCCTGCGCCCGCGCCGACGAGATCGGCTGCGTCGCCGTCGCGACCGGCTCGGCCCCGGCGAGCGAGCTCGCGCGCGCCGACGCGGTGTGCGCCGATGCGCGCGGCGTGGCC
>JAOPZQ010000107.1 GCA_025964075.1 Solirubrobacterales bacterium
CGTCGCCCTCGTATGAGGGCGAGCGGTACTTGGCCAGCTCGACCTTGCCGTTGCCATCCGGGGTCCGCAGCATGACGACATCCGCCCGCACGCCCTCGAGCCCGTTTATGCGGTCCACCGAGCCGCCCTCGACGGACGCCTCGCCCTCCAATTCGAGCCCGAGTGCGGCGAAGAACGCGGTCGCCGCCGCGAGGTCGTCGACGACGATGCCGATGTGCTCCAGGCGCTGGACGGTCATGAACGGCCTCCGGCCAGCTCCTGCGGCCTGTACTCGTCGTGCCTGCGTACCCACGAGCCAGTCCGATCCTGCGGCTCTTCGGTGATCTCTTGCGGGTCCATGATCTTCCTCTCTTTGGAGTCGGTGGAGCTAACGGGTGGTGGTCCTGGGGTGCCGCTCTCCGGGCGGGGGACGCTCAGTGAGACGACCTTCCTACAGCTCGGCCGGCACGAGCGCGGGGCGGCCCGCCGTACCAGGTGGTCGCGCTCGGCGACGTTCGTGGTGCGGCGGGCGGCCTCGGCGTTTGCCGTGGCGGCGGCGGGCAGGGCGTCAAAGGCCGACGTGCGTGTGTCGTGTGCCCCTCGGTTCGAATAGCACCGAAGGAGTAGAACCAGGATCTTCAGTTTTACCGGGGAGGGATGGCGAGACCCAGACTCGAACTGGGGACACCACGATTTTCAGTCGTGTGCTCTACCAACTGAGCTATCTCGCCCTACGAGGGCTCGATGCTAGCGTCCCGGGCGATGCGGCGGAGAGGCCTGGTGGTCTTGGCTGTCCTTGCCCCTGCCGGCGCTTCTTGCCGGCTGCGGCGGCGGTTCGGGTGTGAAGGGCAAGGCCGGGGATGCGCTCACTGAGGCGCTCTCGTATCTGCCGCAGGGCGGCCCCGCGGTCGTCGAGATCACCACGGATCCCGGGAGCCCAGCGGTCAACCGTGCGCTGGGCCTGGCGAACCGGTTCCCGGGTTCGAGCCTGCTCCTCGGCCAGCTCGGGGACGCGGTGATCGCCACGGACACCAAGCTCTTCGCCGTGCGCGTGAAGGCGAAGGACGCGGCCGTGCTGCGGTCGGCGATCGCGAGGCTCACCCCCGTCGTCCCGGTCTTCCTCCAGGGCGCCGGCCTGCCGGGGCTGAGACTGGGGGCAGCCCGGGCGGCCTGACGCTGCTCGGGCGGGGCCGGCATCACGTGGCGGCCTACGGCGTCGTCGGAGGCGACCTCGTCCTCGGGACGGCGCCGCCCGCTCAGCTCAGCGCGTTCGCGCCGCAGCGCACCGCGGCGGCCGCCGGGCACGTCCGCGCGCTCGGTCAGCCCGAGGGGGCTGCCTCAGGTGGCGAGCCTGTTCCTCTCACGGCTCGGCGACGCCGTGGGCTCGGCGACCGAGGCGGCCCAGGCCATCGCGGGCGGGGTCACGATCCCGGTTCACCGAGTACGCGCACGACGAGCAGCGTCACGTCGTCGCGCAGGCGCCCGGGCTGGCGCGCCAGGGCGGCCTCGGCGATGGCCTCTGCCAGCGCTGCGGCGGACTCCCCCGCGCCCGCGCGCACGAGCTCCATCAGGCGCGCCTCGCCGAGGGCATCGCCCGGGGCGCCGGCCTCGGTGACGCCGTCCGTCGCGAGGACGAGCACGTCGCCGGGACCGAGCTCGACCGACCGCTCGCCGATCTCGATCCCGGCCAGGACGCCGAGCAGCGGCCCGGTGCCGGCCACGCGCTCGGCCTCTCCGCCGGCGCGTACGATCACCGGCGGCAGGTGCCCGCCGACCGCCGCGGTGCCGCGTAGCCACCCGTCGTCGCCTCGCGTCAGGCGCAGGAACGCCGCCGTGAGGAAGCGCATCTCGGTGTCCTCGGCGAGCACCGCGTCGTGAAGCGCCCGCAGGACCCCGGCGGCGCCCGGCTCGTAGGCGGCGGCCGCGCGGACGGTGTGGCGCGCGAGCGCGGTGAGTGCCGCAGCGGTGGCGCCCTTGCCGCACACGTCGCCGATCATCAGGCCCCAGGCGTCGCCCGGGAGCGCGAAGACGTCGTAGAAGTCGCCGGCGACCTGGTCACCCGCCGCGTGGTACAGAGGCGCAATGTCGACGCCCGGGACGTCGGGCAGGCGCGCCGGCAGCAGCGAGCGCTGCAGGGTGCGCGCGACACGGCTGCGATCGCTGTAGAGCCGGGCGTTGTCGGCCGCTACGGCGGCGCGGCGCGCGAGCTCGGCCGCCAGCGCGACGTCCTCGGCCCCGTACTGCCGGTCGTCCTCGGTGATCGCGAACATGATCGCCCCCACCGCCCGGCCCCGGGCGACCATCGGCGCGAGGATGACCGAGCGCGCGTCGAGCTCGCGCAGCAGCCGGAGGTGCTCGTCGTCGCGCGCGACGGCGACGCGCAGCTGGTCGTCGACGTGCGCCACGAGCCGCGGCTCGTTCGCGCCGAGCGCCGCGCCAACGTAGCCGTCGCGGCCGTCGATCGGATAGCCGTGCTGGAGCTCGTCGAGCAGCAGCAGCTTCTCCGCGTTCACGTGCGCGCTCGCCACGGTGCGCAGCTCACCGGAGGTGTCGATCGCGTGCACGCCGCACCAGTCGGCGAACCCGGTCGTCGCGAGATGGGCGACCGTCTGGCAGGTCGTCTCCCAGTCGAGCGAGGCGCTGAGGACCCGGCCGGCCTCGGCGAGGAAGCGCTGCGCCTCCGTCGTGCGCTGGAGCTCGGTGTGGAGACGGGCGTTGTCCACGGCCAGCGCCGCGCGATCCGTGAGCTCCTCGATCAGGCGCCGGTCGTCGTCGGAGAGCTTGCGCGCGGACTCGGCGCACGCGAACGCCATCGCGCCGAACACCCGCCCGCGGGCGCGGAGCGGGACGATGAGCGCCGCCCGCACGTCGAGCGCGCGGATCATCGCCAGGTGCTCCTCGTCCTTGGCGGCCGCCTCGGCCATCTCAGGGTGGACCTCGGGATGGAAGTCCGACCTCCCTGTTCGCACGACCGCGCCGACGCCCGTCGGGTCCTCGAGCCCCGGCGGCCAGCGGCGCGCGAGGTCCCACGCCGCCTGCTCGCGGACCGGATCCGTGTGCGCGGCCGCCGCGCGGCGGATGACGCCGTCCGCGTCGAGCAGGTCGATCGCACACCAGTCGGCGAGCCTGGGCACGGCGATCCGGCACATCGTCCGCACCGTCGTCTCGAGGTCGAGCGAGGTGTCGAGCAGCGTCGCCGCCTCCGCGATAAACGCCGTCCGATCCTCGGCGCGCTTGCGCTCGGTCACGTCGCTGACCATGACCGCGCACCCGATGATCTCGTCGGTCTCGTCGCGCACCGGGACGAAGTTGGCGGTCCAGGTGCGGCGCACGCCGGGCTCTGCCGGCATCTCCCCGGTGATCTCGGTGGTGAGCGTCTCGCCCTTCGCGATCGCGAGGTCGAGTCGCGCCCGGATCGCCGGCGCGATGTCGGGGACGACCTCCTCCAGGGTGAGGCCGACGTGCTCCTCGGGAGTCAGGCGATGGAGCGCCGCCAGACGGGGGTTGATCCGCTCGTAGCGGCCTTCGACGTCGAAGAAGGCCGCCCCGATCCCGCTGTCCCGGAAGAGCGCTTCGAGCAGCCCTCGGGAGACGTCGCGCTCGGTCTCCAACCGCTTCATGCGTTATTCGCCTTCCAACCCGAGACGAAGCCTACGCCACCGGCGCGCCCCCGATCTAGGGGCGGGCGGCGATTCCCGCGGCGACTGCCGCCGCGGATCGGGACGGGCTGAGCATCCGGCGCAGCAACTCGAGCGCGCCGGCCTTCGACAGCATGTCGTTGAGGTTGCCGCACTTCGGCGACTGAACGCACGACGGGCACCCGCTCTCGCAGCCGCACTCGGCGATCAGCCGCTGGGCGTCGGCGGCGAGGTCGGCGAAGCGCCGGTAGCCCTGCCGCGTGATCCCGACACCGCCAGGGTGCCCGTCGTAGATGAAGATCGTCGGCTGGAGCGTCTGCGGATGCGAGGCGATCGAGAGCCCGCCGATGTCCCAGCGATCGCACATCGCGAGCAGCGGGAGCACGGCGATCATCGCGTGCTCCATCGCGTGCAGCGCGGACAGGAGGTGCGCGCGGGGGAACGGCTCCGCCGCGACGAGCGCGTCGAGCTCGAACCAGAGGGCCTGGGTCGCGAAGCTCGTCTCGGGCAGCTCGAGCGCCCGGAAGTCGATCACCTCGAGGTCGCGCAGCCGCTTGCGCTGATAGCCGATGACCTGCTCGGTCACCACGACGTCGCCGAACGAGAGCCGCACGCCGAGCGCCTCGCGGCGGTCGTGCAGGCGCTCGATGAGCGTGTCGCCCTCCTTCTTGGCCTGTGTGAACCAGTCGTCGTCGAACGGCGCGAGGCCGACGCGGCGGCCGTGCAGGTCGAGCTGCTGGACCTCGTACGCCCGCCCCATGTGCAGGTACACCGCGCCGTCGTGGCAGGAGGAGAACGCGCGCGAGGCCTCGATGGTCCCCATCAGCTCGCCGGAGGCGACGTCGACGAGCGTGAACGTGTCCGGCGAGGCGGAGCGCAGGCTGACGCGGGCGGCAGGGAAGTCCTCGGCGTGGCGCAGGCCGTACGCGCCGGCGCGCTCGCGGAGCTCGCCGGCGGCGACGAGCGCGTCCGCGCGCTCGCGCCAGCGCTCGCCGAGGTAGGCCTCGTCGCCCGGCGTGAGCGGCCCCTCATGGGCGGCGCACAGCAGGTGCTCGGAGTGGATCTGCTCGTTCTCGAAGTCGAGGATCGCGGCCTCCACCGGGCGCCCGAGGAACTCCTCGGGATGGCGGCAGAAGAACTGGTCGAGCGCGTCCTCGCCGGCGATGTAGACGGCAAGGCCGCGGTCCCGCCGGCCGGCGCGGCCCCACTGCTGGCGGAGGCTCGCGACCGTGCCGGGGTAGGTCACGCAGATCGCCGCATCGAGCAGGCCGATGTCGATCCCCAGCTCGAGCGCGTCCGTCGTGACAACCGCGAGGAGCTCGCCCTCGACGAGCCGCCGCTCGAGCTCGCGCCGCTGCTCGGGCGTGTAGCCGGCGCGGTAGGGCGCGATGCGCTCGGCGAGCTCGGGCGCGTCGCGCAGGCGCTCGGCGGTGTGGCGCGCGATCAGCTCGACCGCCTTGCGCGACTTCATGAAGCAGATCGTGCGGGCGCCGCCGCGCACGAGCGCGGCGAGGACGTCGGCCGCCTCGACCAGGGCGCTCGCGCGGGTTCCGAGCGCCTCGTCGAGGAGCGGCGGGTTCCACATGACGACGCGGCGCTCCGCCGCGGGTGCGCCGTTCTCGTCGACGAGCGCGAAGTCGGCCAGGCCGGTGAGCCGGGTGGCGAGCTCGACCGGGTTGGCGATCGTCGCGCTCGCGAGCAGGAAGCGCGGCGCCGTGCCGTAGAAGGCGGCGACGCGGCGCAGCCGCCTGAGGACGTTGGCGACGTGCGAGCCGAACACGCCGCGGTACACATGCGCCTCGTCGATGACGACGACCGCGAGGTTCGCGAACAGGTCCGCCCACGCGGGGTGGTTCGGGAGGATCCCCACCGAGAGCATGTCGGGGTTCGTGAGGACGACGTTCGCCTTGCGCCGGATCGCCGCGCGCTCCGGCCGCGGCGTGTCGCCGTCGTAGATCGCGGGCCGGATCTGCTTCAGCCGCAGCGCGGCGAGCGCCCGGGCCTGGTCCTGCGCGAGCGCCTTCGTCGGGTACAGATACAGGGCGCGAGCGCGCGGCTCGGCGAGGAGGACGTCGAGCGTCGGGAGGTAGAAGCACAGCGACTTGCCCGACGCCGTCCCCGTCGTGACGATCGTCGGCCCGTCGAACGCGGCGCGGAGGGCGTCGTCCTGGTGGGTGTACAGGTGGTCGATGCCCTGGCGGCGCAGCGCCCCCGCGAGCCCGGGATGGAGATCCGGCGGGATGGGCGCCGTCCGCGCCCGCCGCGCCGGTTCCTCGTGCTCGTGGACCAGCCGCTCGCTCTCGCGACCCTCGGCGAGCAGCTCGGTCCAGGGGTCGGCGGGCATCGCCGTCGATGGTAGGGGTCAGGCCGCGAGCGCCTCCCGCTTCCACGGATGCGACTCGCCGATCGCGCGCAGTCGCGTCCGCGCGGCCGCGATGCAGCGCGACGCCGACGACCACGAGCGCGACGCCGACGAGCTCGACCGCGCTGGGCAGTTGTGTCAGCACGATCACGCCGATCACCGTCGCCGTCGCCGGCAGCAGCGCGACCATCAGGGCGTAGGTCGAGCGGGCGAGCTTGGCCATCGCGAGCTGGTCGCACACGTAGGGCACGACCGACGACGCGATGCCCACGCCGACGCCCGCCGCCAGCGCCACCGGATCGACGAGCGCCGGCGCCGCGGCCCAGCCGGCGATCGGCGTGACCGCGACCGCAGCCACGAGCATCGAAGCCGCGAGGCCGTCGATGCCGCCCAGCGTCGCCTTTCGCGACACCCGATGGCCGAGCACGATGTACAGCGTGAACAGTGCGGCGTTGGCGAAGGCGAACGCGAACCCGAGCGCCTGGCCCGCGAGCCGCACGTCCGTGAGCGCGTAGACGCCGGTGGCGGCGAGCAGGAGTGCCGCCAGGTTCCGCGGGCTGCGCGCACCGACGGCGGCGAGCACGATCGGCCCCACGAACTCGATCGCGGCCACCGTGCCGAGCGGCAGCCGCCCGATCGACTCGTAGAAGCACACGTTCATCACCGCGAGCACGGCCCCGAGGCCGACCAGCGTGCGGTCGAACTCGCCGAAATGGCGCCACGGGCGCCGCCAGACGCCGAGCACGATCGCCGCGCTGACGATCCGCAGCCACGCGACGCCGAGGATCGGCACCCGGGCGAAGAGCAGCACCGCGAAGGCGGGGCCGAGGTAGTGGAAGATCGCGCTGCCGACGAAGTACAGCTCGGGCGGAACGGCGCGCGCCGGCAGGAAAAAGGGGTCAGACCCCTCTTTCCCACCTGTCGTCGTCACGGCCATGCCCACATGCTGCTCCGCTACGTGTCATCCTTGAATGGCCGATCGAAGGGATGGCGAACGCAATGGCTACGTATCAAAAGCAGGTCAACGGCAACGCCTACGAAACGCTGCTCGACGACACGAATCGCCGTGTGCTCCACGAGCTGCAGGACGACGCGCGCCTGTCGATGGCCGAGCTCGGGCGGCGGGTCGGCCTCTCCGCGCCCGCGGTGGCCGACCGCGTGCAGCGCCTCGAGCAGGCCGGCGTGATCACCGGCTACCGGGCGGAGATCGACCCCCGCGCGATCGGCTACCCGATCGCCGCCGTCGTCCGCGTGCGCCCTGCGACGCGCCAGCTGCCGAAGATCCCCGAGGTCGCGCGGGACACCCCCGAGGTCGTCGAGTGCCACCGGATCACCGGGGAGGACTGCTTCTTCGTCAAGCTCCACCTGCGCTCGATCGAGGATCTCGAGGAGATCCTCGACCGCTTCGTCCTCTACGGACAGACGACGACCTCGATCGTGCACTCCTCGCCCGTGGCGCGCCGGCCGCTGCCGCTCGCCTGACCGTTGCGCTGCGTCTACGTCGATCTCGACGGGACCCTGCTCGGTCCCGGCGCGTCGCTCCTCCGCGACGCCGAGGGCGCCTTCTCGCTCCGCGCCGTGCGGGCGCTCGAGGCGTGCCACCGCGCCGAGGTCGAGGTCGTGCTCTTCTCCGGCCGGCGCCAGGCCCAGGTGTTCGAGGACGCGCGCCTGCTCGGCCTGCGCGCCTACATCTTCGAGATCGGCTCCGGGGTCGTGATCGACGGCGAGACCGAGTGGCTGACCGGTGACATGGTCCCGGGCGAGCGCACGATCCACGACCAGATCACGGACTCGGGCGCGCCGGCGCTGCTGCTCGAGCGCTTCGCCGGACGCCTCGAGTACCACGACCCGTGGCACCGCGACCGCGAGGTCTCCCATCTCCTCCGCGGGTTCGTCGACGCGGGCGAGGTCGAGGCCCTCCTGGGCGAGCATGGCCTCGACCACCTGCGCCTCGTCGACAACGGCACCGTGCGCTCGCGCTCGGCCGCCCTCGCCGACCTGCCGCTCGTCCGCGCCTACCACCTGGTGCCCGCCGGCGCCTCGAAGTCCCGCGCCGTCGCCCGGCACATGCAGGCGCGCGGCTACGCGCCCGAGGACTGCATCGCGGTCGGGGACTCGCGCGAGGACATGGCGGCGGCGGATGTCGTGGGCGTGTTCTGGCTCGTGGCCAACGCGGTCGAGCGCGATCCGACGCTGCGCGAGGATCTCCGCCCGAACGTCCGCATCGCCGAGGGCCGCTACGGCGAGGGCGTGTACGAGGCCGTGGTGACGACGCTCGCCGAGGGCCGTTCATGAGCGAGGGGACGCCGAGCGGCATCCACCGCCTCTCCCTCTCGACGCCGTTCGCGATCGGGCGCGTCAACGCCTACCTGCTCGAGGGCGACCCGCTGACGCTGGTCGACCCCGGCCCGCACATGCGCGAGACGAGGGACGAGCTCGAGGCCGGGCTGCGCGCGCTCGGGCACGAGCTCGAGGACGTCGAGGTCGTCTTCCTCACCCACCAGCACCACGATCACATCGGCCTCGCCCACGAGGTCGTCGACCGCTCCGGCGCGCAGGTCGCCGTGATCGAGCCCCTGGCCCGCTACCTCGCCGACTACGAGACGAGCATGGACCGCGACGACGCCTACGCCGTCGAGGTCATGCACCGCCACGGCGTGCCACCCGACGTGACGAGCACCCTCAACCAGGTGTCGCTCGCGTTCCGCCACTTCGCCGCCAGCGTGGGCACCGACCGCGTGCTGGCCGACGGCGAGCGCGCGCGCCTCGGCGGCCGGGACTGGACCGTGCACACGCGGCCCGGGCACAGCCCGACCGACACGATCCTCTACGAGGGGAACGAGCGGCTGGTGATCGGGGGCGACCACCTCCTCGAGAAGGTGTCTTCGAACCCGGTCGCCCACGTGCCGATCGACGCCGAGGACCCGGTCGCCGCCGCGCGGGCGCCCGAGGGCCCCGGCCCGCTGCGCCGGTACCTCGCCTCGATGCGCGAGACGGCGGCGATGGACGTCGACCTCGTCCTCCCCGGCCACGGCGAGCCGTTCACCGACCATCGCGGCCTCGTCACCAAGCGCGCGCGCATGCATCGACGCCGCGCGGAGAAGATCCTGCGCGAGACCGACGAGGCGGTGACGGCCGTCGACATCGCCCGCACGCTGTGGCGCCGCGTGCCCGTGGCCCAGCAGTACCTCGCGCTGTCCGAGGTGCTCGGGCACCTGGACCTCCTCGCCGGCGAGGGGCGCGTGGCGGCGAGCGAGGACGGCGGGGTGGTGCGCTGGCAGCGGACGTGATGTGGCAAAGAAAGACTTGACCCCGCTGGTCGGTGTGGTACGGATCGGGTACCATCCGTACCATGTCCCGCGCGATCCTCCCGTCCGCGGACGAGGTTCCGTCGCTCGTCCCCCAGCCGCACTCGGTCCTCTGGCGCTACGGCGACGACGCTCGCCTGATGGCCGCCGCGGGATACACGCTCCTGCTGCAGGTCGCCCACCCGGCGGTCGGCGCCGCGGTCAAGGAGCACTCGAACTTCCGCAGCCAGCCGTGGATTCGGCTGCTCGGGACGCTCGACTACGTCTACACCGTCACCTACGGCGGCCCCGAGCGCGCGGCGGCCGCGGGGCGCCACCTCCGGGAGATGCACAAGCGGATCAAGGGCGTCGACCCTCAGGGGCGCCGGTACCACGCGCTCGACCCCGAGGCCTACGCGTGGGTGCACGGCACGCTGTACAACGCGATCGTCGTCGCGCACGAGCGCTTCGGGCGGCCGCTGCGCCCTGACCAGCAGGAGCGCCTGTACCGCGAGTACCTGGCGCTCGGCCGGATCATCGGCGTGCGCCAGGGGGACCTCCCGGAGGACCTCGCCGGGTTCCATCCCTACTTCGACCGCATGGTGAACGACGTCCTCGAGGACAACGCGACGATCCACGACGTGCTCGAGTCGCTGCGCCGGCCGGTGCGTCCGCCGGTGCCGATGCTCGGCGACCGCGCGTGGAAGGCGGTCCGGATCCCGATCGCCCGCGTGCTCGAGCTCGCCACCGTCGGTCTCCTCCCGCCCGTGCTCCGCGACCGCTGCGGGCTGCGCTTCACCGCTCTCGAGGAACGCGAGCTGCGGGCTCTCGCCGCCGCCTCGCGCGCCACCACGCCGGTCCTCCCGAAGCGCCTGCGCCACGTCGGCGCC
>JAOPZQ010000117.1 GCA_025964075.1 Solirubrobacterales bacterium
TATGTGGCGTGGATCCGCGCGTTCGCGCGCGGGATCGGCCATCGCCGTGCGATCGTCGTCGTCGAACCCGACGCGCTCGCACAGCTCGGCGAGCTCTCCGTGCCGCAGCGCGCCGAGCGGCGGACCCTCCTGCGGACCGCCGTCAGGGCGCTCACGGCGCGACCCCCCGCCCTCGTCTACATCGACGCCGGCCACGCGCGTTGGCACCCGGCCGCCCAGATCGCCCGCTGGCTGCGGCAGGTCGGCGTGGCCCGGGCCGCCGGCTTCTCGCTGAACGTCGCGAACTTCGATTCGACGGCGTCCGAGGTCGCCTACGGGAGGGCGATCTCGAAGCTGGTCGGCGGCAAGGACTTCGTGATCGACACGTCGCGCAACGGTCGCGGGCCGCTGCCGGGGCAGTGGTGCAATCCGCCCGGTCGGGCGCTCGGGCCCCGGCCGGTCGGGGCGCCCGCGAAGGGCGTCGACGCCTACCTGTGGGTCAAGGGTCCCGGGTTCTCCGACGGGACCTGCAACGGCGGGCCGCCGGCCGGGACCTGGTGGCCGGAGTACGCCCTCGGCTTGGCCCAGCGGGCCAAGTGGTGACCGCGTAGCCTGCTCGGCATGATCCTCGAGCGCTCCCTTCACCCCCAGTTCGTGTCGAACACCTACCTGCTCGCCGACCGTGAGGGCGGGACGGCGGTCCTGATCGACGCGGGCGGGCCGGTCGAGGGACTGCTCGAAGCGATCGACCGCCACGGCGTGGCCCTCAGCCACGTGCTGCTCACCCACCATCACCACGACCACGTCGCCGAGCTCGACCGCGTGCTCGCCCGTCGCCCCGGCACGCCCGTGCTCGCCCATCCGCTGGAGGACGTGTCGGGGAAGACCGACGACTGGAGCCCCGGCGAGACGCTGCAGACCGGCGGCCTGACGATCGAGCCCCTCCACACGCCCGGCCATACGGCGGGGATGCTCTCGCTTCACGTGAACGGCGAGGCGGTGTTCACCGGCGACACGCTCTTCAAGGGCTCGGTCGGCGGCGTCCGCGCCCCCGGTCACACGACCTATGCGGACCTCAAGCACTCGATCATGGACGTGCTGCTGACCCTCCCGCCGGAGACGGTGATCCACCCGGGCCACACCGACCCGACGACCGTCGCCGGCGAGCTCGAGTCGAACCCGTTCGTGCGCATCTGGCGCGGCGTCGATCCCGAGGGGACCGAGCCCTGCACGGCGATGGGCCAGCCGGCGACGCTGATCCTCTTCGCCCGCGACTACGACGGCGGCCACAAGGCGTGGGTGCGCTGGGAGGACGGCAGCGACGACATCGTGCCGGGCTCGCAGGTCCAGCGCGGCTGAACTCGCGGGTCCAGCGCGGCCGAACTCAGATGCCTGGCTCCGCGGCCGCGTGTGCGCGGGGCGGATGCCGGGCGGATGCCGGGCGGGGAAAGCAGGAGGAGGACAAGACTGGATGTCTGGCCTCCTCCGATGACCCCGATCCGGCGCCGATCCGGCGCCGCATCCGCGTGCACGGGGTCGTGGGGCCAGGCATCTAGGATTGGCGCGTGGCCAAGGGCGACAAGATCCCCACGTCGCGTCTGCGTCGGACCGCGGTGGTGGGCCAGCTGGCGGCGAGCCAGGCCGTGAAGCAGGCGGGGACGCGCGCGACGAACGTCGTGCGCTCCGACGCGGGGAAGCGCCGGGCGCTCGAGAAGCGCCACCTCGAGGCCGCCGAGCAGATCGTCACCGCCCTGGGGACGATGAAGGGCGCGGCGATGAAGCTCGGCCAGGTCCTGTCGTTCCTCGACGTCGGCCTCGTGCCCGAGGAGTACCGCGAGGAATTCCAGCGCAAGCTCGGCGAGCTGCGCGACGCGGCTCCCACCGTGTCGTTCAAGGACATGCGCAAGGTCATCGAGGAGGAGCTCGAAGGCCCGATCGACGAGGTCTTCTTGGAGTTCGAGCAGGAGCCGATCGCGGCGGCGTCGATCGGCCAGGTCTACCGCGCGCGGCTGCACGACGGCCGCGATGTCGCCGTGAAGGTCCAGTACCCGGGCGTCGGGGCTGCGGTCCGCGCCGACATGCAGAACCTTGGGCTGATCCTCCGCGTGCTGAAGCGCATCGCGCCCGGGATGGACCCGCAGGGGCTCGCCAAGGAGGTGCGCGACCGGATCGACGAGGAGCTCGACTACGAGCTCGAGGCCCAGAACCAGCGCTCGCTCGCACGGCACTTCCGGGGTCACCCGTTCATCTTCGTGCCCGATGTCGTCACGAGCCTCTCACGCGAGCGCGTGATCGTCAGCGAGTTCGTGGCGGGGACCGGTTTCGAGGAGCTGAAGCAGCGCGACCAGAGCTGCCGCGATCGTGTCGGCGAGATCGTCTACCGCTTCTTCGCCGGCACGATGTACCGCTACCACCAGTTCTCCGGCGACCCTCATCCCGGCAACTTCATGCTGATGGAGGACGGCCGCGTGGCATTCCTCGACTTCGGACTCTTCAAACGGATGAAGTCGGAGGAGATCGAGCTCGAGCTCGCCGCCCAGCGCGCCGTCGTCGAGGACGATCCCGAGACGCTCCACCGGCTCCTCGGCCAGGCCGGCTTCCTGCCCCGCCCCGAGCGCGTCGACAAGGACGAGCTGATGGCCTTCATCCGCGAAGGGATCTGGTGGTACACGGAGGACCAGGAGGTGGCGCTCACCCCCGAGATCGCGACCGAGGTGCTGCTCGAGACCTCGGACCCGCGCTCCTCCTACTTCCGCGAGATGCGCCACCAGGACCTGCGCCCCGAGCACCTCATCGGCCGCCGCACGGAGATGCTCACGCTCGCGGTCCTGGCGCAGCTCCGCGCCCGCGCGAACTGGCATCGGATCGCCCGCGAGTGGATGTACGGCGACGACCCGGTCACGGACCTCGGCCGCGCCGAGGCCGACTGGCACGCGGGCGCCGCGCGTTAGCTTCGGCTGAGCTGCGCCGCGGTGCGCTCGGCGGTCCCCTCCGCCCACGGGCTGGTGCTGATCGCGCCCAGCGCGAGGACCGCGAGGCCGAGGCCGGCGAGCAGCCACCACGCCGGGTGACTGGCCTCGGCGAAGGACGGTCCCAGCGCGCCGCTGACCGTGCCGCCGGCGATCGCGCCGCACACGGCGACCCCGAGCGTCACGCCGACCTGACGGCTCGTCGACGCCACGGCCGCGGCCACGCCGGCCTGCGCCGGCGGCATGCCCGACACCGCGGCGTTGGTGATCGGCGGGTTGACGAGACCGAGCCCGAGGCCGACCACGACGTAGGCGGCGAACAGGTGCACGGGCGCGGTGTGCGGCGCGATGTCGGTGAGCATCAGGCTTCCCGCCGTCATCGCCACACCCGCGACGAGCAGCGACGGTCGGGGTCCGAAACGCCCGACGAGCCGTCCCGAGAGCGGCCCGAACACGAGCCAGCCGGCCGCCATCGGCAGCGTGTAGAGCCCGGCTCGGAGTGGCGAGAGGCCGCGCGCGTCCTGGAGGTAGATCGTGTTCAGGAACAGGAACCCGCCCAGCGACGCGAATGCGCACACGGCGATGACGCTCGCGCCGGCGAACGGCGCGCTGCGGAAGAAGCGCGGTTCGATGAGCGGCTCGGCGCGGCGGAGCTCGTACGGGACGAGCGCGGCGAGACCCACGAGCGCCACGGCGAAGAGACCGAGGATGCGCGCCGAGGTCCATCCGGCGCGCGGGCCTTCGATGATCGCGTAGGTGAGCGCGAACAGCGAGACGATCACGATCGCCTGCCCGACCGGGTCACGCCGGCGCGCTCGCGGCGCGCGGGACTCCGGGACGAACAGCGCCGTGAGCACGAAGGCGAGCACCCCGACCGGGACGTTGACGAGGAAGATCGCGCGCCAGCCGACCGAGTCGACGAGCGCGCCGCCGAGGACGGGGCCGAGCGCCATGCTGATCCCGACCGCCCCCGCCCAGACGCCGATCGCCTGGGCGCGCTCGCGGGGATCCTCGAATACGTTGCGGATGATCGACATCGCGACCGGGTTCAGCATCGACCCACCCACGGCCTGGATCACGCGGGCGGCGATCAGGAGGCCGAGGCTCGGGGCGACCGCGCAGAGCAGCGAGCCGGCCGAGAACAGGACGAGACCCGTCTGGAACACCCGGCGGCGTCCGACCCGGTCGGCGGTTGATCCCGCGAGCAGGAGGAGCACGGCGATCGTCAACGTGTACGCGTCGATCGTCCACTGCAGGCCGGAGAACGACGAGTGAAAGGAGCGGTGGATCGCCGGCAGCGCGACATTGACGATCGTCGAGTCGAGCCCGACGATCAGCAGGCTCATGCAACAGATGAGGAGGATCACCAGCCGGCGCCGGCGATCGGGCGCCTCGTCCTCCCGCGACACGTCCGGTAGGCCGCTCAGGCCGTCTGCACCTGGATCAGGCTCGTCGTCCCCGGCCGGCCGCTCGGGAGGCCGGCCGTGATCCCGATGCGGTCGCCCGACTCCACCCACCCGAGCTCGACGACGCGCCGGGTGGCGTCGGCGATCAGCTCCTCGGTGACCTCGTGCCGGCGCATCGAGGCCGCCTGGACGCCCCACATGAGGCTGCAGCGCCGGACCGTCTCCTTGCCCGGGGAGAGCGCGTAGATCGGCACCTCGGGGCGGTGGGCGGAGACGAGTCGCGCGGAGCGGCCCGACAGCGTCGGAACCACGAGCGCGGC
>JAOPZQ010000208.1 GCA_025964075.1 Solirubrobacterales bacterium
GCGGCGGCCGCCCGCCGTCCTCGCGAGCCTGCTCAGAGCCCGGTGGACGCCCCGGTGCCGACCGGGCTGTCCGCGGAGCCGCCGTTGGCGCTGGTCGCGCCGCCGTCGGTGCCCGCGATGCCGGCCGCCACGCGTGCGCCGAGGTCGGAGTCCACGTTCGTCCAGTACTGCACGACCCGCTGCTGGATCTCCGGCGAGACCTTCGTCGTCGCGTGCCCGACGATGTTCGAGACGAGGTGCTCGCGGTCGGTGTCGGAGAGGACCTTCCGCCAGAGCGTCCCCGGCTGTCCGAAGTCGTCGTCCTCGGAGTGCAGCGTGTAGGCGTGGCGCACCATCTCCGCGCCCTCGACGCCCCAGGTGGTGTCGGGGAAGCTCCCGTCGGCCCTCGGGCCGCCGAACGAGTTCGGCGCGTACACGGGCTGGTTGCCCGCGTGCGAGTAGCGCATCGCGCCGTCCTTGTTGTAGGAGTGCACCTCCGCCTTCGGGCGGTTGATCGGCAGCTGCAGGTAGTTCGGGCCGATCCGGTAGCGGTGGGTGTCCGGGTAGGAGAACAGGCGGCCGAGCAGCATCTTGTCCGGGCTCGGGCCGATGCCGGGGACCAGGTTGGCGGGCTCGAACGCCGCCTGCTCGACCTCGGCGAAGTAGTTCTCCGGGTTGCGGTCGAGCACCATCCGGCCGATCGTGATCGGCGGGTAGTCGCCGTGGGGCCAGACCTTCGTCAGGTCGAACGGGTTGAAGCGGTAGTCGGGCGCGTCGGCGAACGGCATGATCTGCATCTCGAGCCGCCACTCCGGCGCGTCGCCCTTGGCGATCGACTCGAACAGGTCGCGCAGGTGGAAGTCCGGCTCCTCGGCGACCATCGACTTGGCCTCGGCGTCGCTGAACGTGTCGATGCCCTGGACGGTCTTGAAGTGGTACTTGACCCAGAACTTCTCGCCGCCGGCGTTCTCCCACAGGAACGTGTGGCTGCCGTAGCCGTTCTGGTTGCGCCACGTGCGCGGCGTGCCGCGGTCGCTCATCAGGAACGACACCTGGTGCGCCGACTCCGGGGACAGCGTCCAGAAGTCCCACTGCGCCTCGTTCGACCGGAGGTTCGTGTCCGGCATCCTCTTCTGGGAATGGATGAAGTCGGAGAACTTGCTCGGGTCGCGGATGAAGAAGATCGGCGTGTTGTTGCCGACCAGGTCGTAGTTCCCGTGGTCGGTGTAGAACTTGATGGCGAAGCCGCGCGGGTCCCGCACCGTGTCCGCGCTGCCGAGCTCGCCCGCCACCGTCGAGAAGCGCAGGAAGACGGGCGTGCGCTTGCCCACCTGCGAGAGGAAGTCGGCCTTGGTGTACTGCGTGACGTCCTCGGTGACCTCGAAGAACCCGTGCGCCGCGCCGCCCTTCGCGTGGACGACCCGCTCGGGAACGCGCTCGCGGTTGAACTGCGCCATCTTCTGGACGACGTAGTGATCCTGGAGCAGAATCGGGCCGTTGGGCCCGACGGTCAGGGAGTGCTCGTCGCTCGGAGCCGGGATGCCGGCGTCGGTCGTCGTGTGGGGGCGCTCGCTGTCGCTCATGTCGGTTCCCTTCGTCCTCGTGCCTTGACCTCTCCGACTGTACCCGACCCCCCTCCTGGGGGGTATGTCCCCACGATCACTGTTCGCGCAACCTCAGTCCCGGGAGCCTTGATGGCATCGACCCGCTCAGCGAGACCGCCCGCTTCCGCTCCGACGACGACGGCTGCTACGTCGCCGCCGACCTCGCGTGCCCGTGGTGCCTCTCGTGGGACATGGAGTGGCACGTCGAGCACTCCGGCTACGACGCCAGCGCGGCGTGCCGGTGCACGAGCTGCGGACGCGAGCGCGTGGTCTTCCTCACCCCCGAGCAGGCGCTGAGGCTCGCGCTCCACGACACGTGTCCGCTCGACCTCACTCCGCACCCGGGCGACCTGATCCTCGCCATGTGACGCAGCGCGAGGTCGAGCCGCTCGAGACGATGCTCGACGTCGCCGTCGAGCTGCTCTCGACGATCGAGACCATCGTCCCCTCGGGCGAGTTCTACACGGGCCTGTGCGACGTCGTGTGCCGGATGACCGTGATGGAGCGCGCGGGGATCTGGCTCTACGACATGGGCTCGCACCGGGTCGAGGTGGCGGGCGTCCACGGCGCCGACCTCGACGAGCTCGCGCGGGTCGAGGCGACGGTCGAGAACACCCCGATCGCGCGACGGGCGCTGCTCGAGGATCGGGTCGTCGTGGCGCAGGACCACATCGAGGACGAGGTGCCGGCCGACCTCGCGCGCGTGATGGGCCTGACCACCTTGACGTGCACGCCCATCGCCGCGGCCGGCCGCTGGTACGGCGTGCTGCTGGCCGATCGCGGGGGCGAGCGGTTCGAGCTCGCCGACATCGACCGCGACCTCCTGCGGATGATCTCCAAGATCCTCGCCCTGGCGGCGGGCGCGCGGATCACCATGCGCCAGCAGGAGCGCGCGCGGCGCCTCGCGGACCGGCTGAACCTCGCGCGCGAGATCCACGAGCGGGTGATGCAGCGCCTGTTCGGCGTCTCGCTCGTGCTCGCCTCGGGCCGGATGCTGGGGGACGAGGAGCGCGAGCGCTGCGCGCGCGAGATGTCCGACGCGCTCGCCGACCTGCGCACGGCGCTTCGCCGCCCGCTCGCGCGGGCCTCGCGGCCGAGCACGACGACCTTGCGCGAGGAGATCGAGCGCCTGCCCCACCAGCGGCCCCGGCTTCCCACGACGGTCCAGTGGCGGGAGGGCCTGCGCGTGCCCGAGGAGCTCGAGGGGATCACCCAGTCGGTGCTCTCCGAGGCGCTGACCAACGTGCGCAAGCACGCCGAGCCGACGCGCGTCGAGATCGTCGTCGACGCCGGCGACGGCGCGCTCGTGTTCGAGATGGGCAACGACGGGCTGGCGCCGGCCGGCACCGGGCAGACGCCGCGGTCGGGCGGCATGGGCCTGCGCCTCGCGAGCTTCGAGGCGCTTCAGCACGGCGGCCTGCTCGAGTTCGGCGAGACGGACCCGGGCTGGTGGCGGGTGCGCCTCGTGGTGCCGATGGACGAGGAGCGATGAGCGAAGTCCGACGGCTCCGCGTCCTGGTCGTCGACGACCACGACGTCGTCCACTGGGGCCTGCGCCTGCTGCTCACCGAGCAGCCGTGGGTCGAGCGCTGCCTCGCGGCGCACGACGGCGCGGAGGCGCTCGACCTCACCCGCCGCTACGACCCGCACGTCGCGCTCGTCGACCTCTTCGTGGGGGCCGAGTCGGGCGCCGAGATCTGCGAGTCGATCGTCGCCGCCTCGCCCCGCACGCGCGTGCTCTTCATCTCCGGCGCGGGGCGCATCTCGCCGCGGGTGGCGAAGGCGGCGGGCGCGTCGGGCTTCATCTCGAAGGACTGGGGCGCCCACGACGTCGCGATGGCCGTCCGGATGGTCGGCCTCGGAATGACGGTGTTCACACCGCAGGAGGAGCGCCCGGCGACCCAGCTCTCGGAGCGCGAGCACGAGGTCCTCGACCTGATCGCCGCGGGCTCGACGAACAAGGAGATCGCCGAGCGGCTGTTCCTCTCGCCGCACACGGTCAAGGAGCACACCTCGACGCTCTATCGCAAGCTCGGGGTCCGGAACCGTGCCGAGGCGGTCCAGCGCGCGCAGCGGCTGGGTTTGATCGGCTAGCGGCACGGACGCCGGGTGAACGGCGCGCTCCCCGACGTGGCTGCCGTTGT
>JAOPZQ010000209.1 GCA_025964075.1 Solirubrobacterales bacterium
GGTCGCCCCAGGCGGCCCCCTCCCCCACGCCGCGGGCGAAGCGCCGGCGCGGCCCGGTCCCCGGCGGCAGCGCGACGTCGACGGCCTCGACGAACGGCGCGTCGGCGATGCAGACGTCGGCGTCGCAGTGCTCGACGATGTAGCGCAGCCCGTCGCCGCGGAGCTGGACGTTGACGGGGACGAGGACGGCACCGAGCAGGGCGGCGCCGAACCAGAGGTCGAGGAACTCCAGCGAGTTGGGCAGCATGACCGCGACCGTGTCGCCCTTGCCCACCCCGAGCGAGGCGAGCGCGGCGGCCGCGCGCTCGGCGCCCTCGAGCGCCTCCGCGAACGTGCGGTCGGCGCCGCCGAACGTGACGAAGCGCGCGTCCGGCGTCGCCGTGGCGCGGCGGTCGAGGATCGCCGGCAGCGTGGTCTGCTCACCGAGCGCGCCCACGTACGCGGGAGGCGGTCCCGCCGATATCGCCATGCTGAGAACCCTGCGGTCGGAGATCGCGGGAGGCAACTGTCTCATTCGACAGTCGTGGCCGCACGCATCGCCCCATAGGTTCGGCGTTCATGGCGAGCGACCTCGACGACGTCCCGCTCTTCTCCGACCTCCGCTACGAGGAGCTGTCGGTGGGCCAGCGCTGGGGGCCGTTCGTCGAGACCCTCGACCCCGGGACGAGCGACGAGATGCGGGGGGCGATCGGCACCCGCGCGCCCGGCGCCGGCGCCCCGCTCGGCGTGCTCCCGCTGCTCACCCTGCGGACGCTGCGCCGGGCGCTCGGCGGCATCATTCCCGGCGGAGTCCTCGCCCGGCAGCACTTCTCCGCCGTCGACGCGATCCCCGCGGGGGCCGAGCTCGCGATCGACGTCTGGATCAGCGCTCAGCAGCAGCGGCCCAGCGGCTTCTATACGACGTTCACGTTCACGCTCGCCCACGACGGCCTCGTGCGGGCGACCGCCGAGTGGATGATCCTCGCGCCCCCGGCCGGCGAGGAGGACCGCGGATGACCCCGGGCTGGCGAGCGTTCCCCGAGGTGACCCACGTGATCGGCCGGGCCGAGATCGATCGCTACGCCGAGCTCTCGGGCGACTTCAACCCGCTGCACATGGACGCCGACTTCGCCGCCGCGACGCCGTTCGGCACGAACATCGCGCACGGGCCGATCGGCCTGCAGACGCTCTTCGAGGCCGTGACCCGCTGGATGGGCGGGGACTCCGTCCCGCCCGGCGTCCGCATCGACGTGCTCTACCGCGGTCCGGTGCACATCGGGGACGCGGTCACGTGCCGGGCCGAGGACCTCCACGACCACGCGGGGGATCTCGTCGTCACGGCGCGCTGCGCGAACCAGGACGGCCGCGAGGTGCTCCAGGCGCTCGTGGTCGTGCCCCGTCACCTGGCGCCCCGGGACGGGTGAGGGTGCGGACACTGGCGCTTCCGCCAGTCTTGATGTTCCCCGCCCCCAAAGCGGGCCCGGAGGGGTCGAAGATCCCCAACGTCTGGTTACAGTCGAAGACGAACCGGCCGGTACGAGCGAGTGCCGATCGGCAACACGGAGGACAGGAGAGAACCGATGCAGACCTATCCCCGGCCGACCGAGCAGTACGTCTCGGTACCGAAGGAGGACGTCAGCGGCGAGTGCCCGGAATGCGGCGCGAGCGAGTTGAAGGCCTACCCGGTGCTGTCCGAGGGCGGCTGGTGGAACGTCACGAAGTGCCAGAGCTGCCTCTGCTCGGTCGAGCGTGAGGCCGGGCCGCCCCTCGGCGGCATCTCCCTACTCATCGACGCGGTCTAGGAGGCGGCATGCTCGGCGTCGACGTCGGCGGGACCTTCACGGATGTGGTTGCGGTCAAGGACGGTCGCATCGTCACGACCAAGGTCCCCACGGAGCAGGTCAACACCGATCAATCGGTCCTCGAGGGCGCGCGCCAGGTCGGCGTCGACGGCTCGACCGTGTTCAACCACGCGAGCACCGTCGGCCTCAACGCGATCATCACCCGCCGTCTGCCCAAGATCGCGTTCCTGACGACGGAGGGCCACCGCGACATCCTCGACTTCGGGCGCACCTGGCGCCCCCTCGAGGCGCTCACGGACGCCAACTGGCGCCGGCCCTTCGGCGACGCGGCGCGTCCGCTCGTCCCCCGCTACCTGCGACGCGGGGTCCTCGAGCGCGTCCTCAACACCGGCGAGGTCATGATCCCGCTCGACGAGGACCACGCGCGCCAGCAGCTCGCGGTCCTCAAGAAGTGCGACGTGGTCGGCGTGTCGATCTGCCTGCTGAACTCCTACGTGAACCATGCGCACGAGGAGCGCCTGCGCGAGATCGTGCACGAGGAGCTCGGCGACGACATCGCGTGCTCGATCTCCAGCGAGGTCTCGCCGCTCGCGAAGGAGTACGGGCGCGCGTCGACGACCACGATCGACGTCTTCATGAAGCTCATCTACACCGGCTACGCGAAGCGGCTGAGCGACGGTCTCGACGACCTCGGCTTCACCGGGCAGCTCAACTTCGCCGACTGCGCGGCGCAGCTCGTCGCGCGCGACGTGGCGATGGCGGCCCCGTTCCGCGTCGTCTTCTCCGGGCCCGCAGCGGGCACCGTGTCGGCCGCGCACTTCGGCGAGCGCATCGGCGCGGCGAACCTGCTGTGCGCCGACGTCGGCGGCACCTCGTGCGACATCAGCGTCGTCACCGACGGCCATCCGACCGTGAACACGACCTTCGAGCTCGAGCACGACATGGTCGTGAACTCCCTTTCGACCGAGATCTCGAGCCTCGGCGCCGGGGGCGGCTCGCTCATCTCGATCACGCCGGCCGGCGAGATCCAGGTCGGGCCGGGCAGCGCGGGGGCCGATCCCGGCCCCGCCGCCTACGGCAAGGGCGGCACCGAGCCGACGATGAGCGACGCCTTCCTGCTGATCGGCATCCTCGACCCGGGCCGGTTCGCCGGTGGGACGCTGCACCTCGACGCCGACCTGGCGCGGGAGGCGTTCGAGCGGCTCGACACCCCGCTCGACCTCGGCCAGCGCGTCGCCTACTCCTACCGTATGGGGCTCAACAACGTCGCCGAGGGCATCGTCGACATCTCGATCGGCCACGGCATCGACCCGCGCGACTACTCGCTGCTCGCGTTCGGCGCGGCCGGCCCGATGATGCTGCCCGCGCTCCTCGACGAGACCCGCGTGCAGAGCGTGATCGTGCCTCCGCACCCGGGCCTGTTCTCCGCGCTCGGGCTCCTCAGCTCCGACCTCGTCTACGCGGACTCGCGCAGCTCCTACCAGGTGCTCACGCCCGACTCGGCCTCGTCGATCGACGACGTGTTCACGAAGATGGAGGACAACCTGCGCCGCGAGCTCGGCCAGGGCGTCGAGGGCGTCAGCTTCGACCGCTCGTTCGACGGCCGGCTGGTCGGCCAGACGTGGGAGACGCCGTTCATCGACGTGCCGGGCGGGACGCTCGGGGCAGCGCAGATCGAGGAGATGATCGAGAACTTCCACGTCCACTACAAGGAGCGCACGGGCAACCGGTTCGACGCGCTGCCCGTGCAGGGCGTGACCTACCGCGTCCAGGCGAGCGTCCCGATCGAGAAGGTCGCCTACACCCCGATCGCCCGTCGCAACGGCGGGGCGCCCGACGGCGGGCGCGAGATCACGCTGCGGTGGATCTACGGCGACGAGGTGAAGGCCCGCGAGTACGACCGCACCGGGCTCCAGGCGGGCGACCGGGTCGAGGGCCCGGCGATCATCCGCGAGGAGCTCTCCACCACCCAGGTCTGTCCCGGCCAGGTCGCCACCGTCGGCGAGTACGGCGAGATCGTGATCGAGAGGAACTGACGATGGCCACTGAGACGATCTACGAGCAGCCCGCGACGCTGGTCCGGGACCTGAGCGACGACGAGTTCCAGGAGCGCTACTCCTGCGACCGGTTCAGCGCGACCGTCCTCGGCAGCCGCTTCCGGTACGTCGTGCAGCACATGTGCACGGGCCTCCTGAACAACGCGTTCTCGGTGATCCTGCGCGACTGGTACGACTTCGCCGCGACGATCTCCGGCCCGCCGGAGCACGGCTACTCGATGCCGGCGATGTCCAACTCGCTCGTCCTCTTCGTGGGCACCATGACCGACGCCGTCCGCAGCGCCGTCGTCGAGTACGGCCCCGAGAACCTGCACCAGGGCGACATCCTGATGGTCAACGACCCCTACCGGATCGGCACGCACGTCAACGACGTCTGCTTCATCCGCCCGGTGTTCCGCGACGGCAAGATCGTCGCGTTCGTCAACCTCCAGGCGCACATGCTCGACATGGGCGGCGTCGTGCCGGGCGGCTTCGCCGGCACGAAGAAGGACGTCTTCGAGAACGGCCTCGTGATCTCTCCGCAGCTCCTCTACCGCGAGGACGAGCCGGTGAAGTCGGCATGGAGCCTGATCTTCGACAACGCGCGCTTCGGGGGCCTGCTGCTCCCGGACATCAAGACGATCTGCGAGAACCTGCGCCTCGGCGAGCGCCAGCTGTCGGACACGATCGACCGCTACGGCCTCGACGCCGTGCTCGGCGCGATGCGCTACTCGTGCGACATCTCCGCCGAGACGATGCGCCAGGCGATCATGGAGGCGCTGCCCGACGGCGTCTACGAGGCCGAGGACGAGCTCGACGCGGACGGCATCGCCGATGACGAGACCTACAAGCTGAAGGTCAAGATCACCAAGAAAGGCCACCGAGTCGAGGTCGACCTCAACGGCACCTCGCGCCAGGCGCGCACGAGCATCAACGCCGGCTGGCTGGACACGAAGACGGCCGTCGGCGTGGCGTTCAAGTTCCTCTTCGACCCGCTGTCGCCGTTCACGTCGGCCGCCTACCGCGACATCGACATCGTCCTGCCCGAGGCGTCGATCGCGAACGCGTTCCCGCCCGAGGGCGTGATCTTCCTGTACTGGGAGAGCTCGCTGACCCTGCTCAACGCGATCCTCCGCGCGCTCGGCGAGCCGCTGGGCGACCGGGCGGTGGGCGGCGACTTCGGGTCGCTGTCGATCCACAACGCCAACGGCACGCTCGAGGACGGGTCGCCGTGGCTCTCGGTGGCGCAGGTCGGCGGCGAGCACGGCCCGTGGGGCGCGACCCGGGCGGGAGACGCGGACTCGTATCAGGTGTTCTACCTGGCCAACAACATCGATCCGGCGACGGAGTCGATCGAGGCGGACATCCCCGCGGTCGTGCTGCGCAAGGAGTACGGCCCCGACACCGGCGGCCCCGGCTACAACCGCGGCGGCGCGGCGGTCCTCAAGGACACGATGTTCGTCCGCGACGCCGAGCACTACGCGATGCCGCTGCACCTCAAGCGGCCCAGCGGCACGGGCGTCAACGGCGGCGAGTACGGGCCGACCGGCGGCACCTGGGTGATCCCGCCCGAGACGTTCGACGTCAGCCAGGAGAAGCGACTGCCGGGGACCGGCAGGGACTCGCTGCGCGACGCCACGCCGGTGGCGGGCGTGCTCGACCCCGAGACGAAGCTCCCCGACCCGGCCGGCGAGTACCACTACTTCGCGCGGGTGCCGATCTGGCAGACGAAGCCGAACACGATCTTCCGCTACCTGACCAACGGCGGCGGCGGCTTCGGCAACCCGCTCGAGCGCGAACCCGAGCGCGTCAAGGTCGACGTGCGGGATGGCTACGTGTCGATCGAGGGCGCGGCGCGCGACTACGGCGTCGTCGTCACCGGCGACCCGGAGACCGACCCCGAGGGGCTGCAGGTCGACGCCGAGGCGACGGAGAAGCGCCGGGCCGAGATGGCCGCGGCGCGGTAGCGGGCGCGTGCACGCCGAAGCGGAGGCGCACCTGCGGGAGGCGGTCGCGATCGCCAACATCCCGACGCTGCTGCCCGTCCTCGTGCAGCTCACCGGGGAGACCCGGTGGCTCGAGGGCGCCTACCGGCCCGAGCGCAACCGCGGCCTCGACGACAACACGACCGGCGGCCTGCCGGAGGAGGTCCAGGAGGAGATCCGCGCGGCGGCGCTCGCGGCGCTCGTCGCGTGGCGGGACGGGAAGCCGCCCGCGATGCCCGAGCCGCCCCCGGAGCTCCTCGTGCGGATGCTCGGGGTGGCGATGGGCGAGGAGGTGCCGCCCGAGTACGGCCCGATGATCGACGCCGAGCTGCGGCACGCCGGGATCGCGCCCGACGAGCCCGAGCCCCGGGTGCCGGTGCCGCGGGGCTTCAGCGTCCTCGTCATCGGGGCGGGCGTCTCGGGCATCGCGGCGGCGATCCGGCTGCAGGACGCCGGCATCCCGTACACGGTGCTCGAGCGCAACGACCGGGTCGGCGGGACGTGGCTCGAGAACCGCTATCCCGGCGCCGGCGTCGACACGCCAAGCGCGCTGTACTCGTTCTCGTTCGCGCGCCACGACTGGTCGAAGTACTTCGCGCTCCGCGACGAGCTCCACGGCTACCTCGAGGGGGTGGCGGCGGACCACGACGTCACGCCGAACATCCACTTCGAGACCGAGGTGGTCTCCGCGATCTACGACGAGGACGCCCAGGGCTGGACGGTGACGGGACGCCGGGCGGACGGCTCGACGGAGACGCACAGGGCGAACGTCGTGATCAGCGCCGTCGGCGGCTTCACCCGCCCGAAGATGCCCACGATCGCCGGGCTCGAGAGCTTCGCCGGCCCGTGCGTGCACACGGCGCGCTGGCCTGAGGACCTCGACCTCGCGGGCAAGCGCGTCGCGGTGATCGGCAACGGCGCGAGCGCGATGCAGCTCGTCCCCGCCATCGCCGAGGACGTGGAGTCGGTCACCGTGTTCCAGCGCTCGCCGCAGTGGGCGGCGCCCTTCGAGCTCTTCCACGCCGATGTGCCCGAGCCGCTCCGCTGGCTCGCGAAGACCGTGCCGCTCTACCGCGTGTGGTACCGCCTGCGCGCCGGCTGGACCTTCAACGACCGCATCCACCCCACCCTGCAGAA
Organism: Solirubrobacterales bacterium; assembly: GCA_025964075.1. Taxonomy (GTDB): domain Bacteria; phylum Actinomycetota; class Thermoleophilia; order Solirubrobacterales; family Solirubrobacteraceae; genus JAOPZQ01. The sequence goes on from JAOPZQ010000209.1 coordinate 6,940, forward strand.
GGACCCGGACTGGCCCCATCCCGAGCGCGCCGTCAACGCCGTCAACGACGCGCACCGCCGGTTCTTCACCCGGTACATCGAGGCCGAGCTCGGCGACCGGCCCGACCTGATGGAGAAGGTGCTGCCCGACTACCCGCCCTACGGGAAGCGGATCCTGCTCGACAACGGGTGGTACCGCACCCTGACCCGCGAGAACGTCCACCTCGTCACGGAGCCGATCGCCGCGGTGCGCGCGGACCGGATCGTCACGAGCTCCGGCGCCGAGCACGACATCGACGTCCTCGTCTGCGCGACCGGCTTCGACGTCGTCCGCTTCCTCGCGCCGATGGAGATCCGCGGGCGCTCGGGGCGCACCCTGCGCGAGACCTGGGACGACGACGACGCCCGCGCCTACCTGGGGCTCACCGTGCCCGACTTCCCGAACCTGTTCACGATCTACGGGCCGAACACGCAGGCCGGCCACGGCGGGAGCCTCATCGGCACCGCGGAGGCGCAGGTCCACTACGTCCTCGACCTGATCCGCCAGATGCTCGCCCGGGGACTCGGCGCCGTCGAGTGCCGCCCCGAGGTCTACGACGACTACGGCCGGCGCGTCGACGAGGCCCACGAGAAGATGATCTGGACCCACCACGGCATGGAGACGTACTACCGCAACTCTCGGGGACGGGTCGTCGTCAACACCCCGTGGCGGGTCGTGGACTACTGGCACATGAGCCGCAGGGCCGACCTCGACGACTACCGCGTCGAGCCGGCCGTGGCGATGGCCGAGGCGGTCTGAGCGGGGCCGATGATCGTCACCGGCAGCGCGGGCGACCGCTACCGCTGGAAGCCCATCACGATCGCGGAGCAGCTCGAGCGCACCGCGCGCGAGCACGGGGAGCGCGACGCGCTCGTCTTCGGGGAGGAGCGGCTGAGCTGGGCGGAGACGCGCGAGGCGTCGCGGCGCCTCGCCCGGGCGCTGATGGCGGCCGGCGTCCGTCACGGCGACCACGTGGCGGTGTGGGTGCCCAACCGCATCGAGTGGGTGGAGCTGTGGTTCGCGGCCGCCTACATCGGCGCGGTGATCGTCCCCGTCAACACGCGCTACAAGACCGAGGAGGTCCGCTACATCCTCGCCCAGTCCGACGCGCGGCTGTTCGTGACGGTCGCCGAGTTCGTCGGGATCGACTACCTGGCCATGCTCGCCCGGCTCTGTCCGGACCTGGCCGACGGCGCGGCGCCGAACGGGGCCGACTTCCCGGAGCTGCGCCGCGTCGTCGTCATCGGCGGCGGCCCGCCGGGCACACAGGCGTTCGCCGACTTCGCCGCCGAAGGCGCCGCGGTCACGGAGGAGGAGCTCGACGCCGCCGCCGGGGCCGTCGACTTCGAGGACCCGACGATCATCGTCTACACCTCGGGGACGACCGGGCACCCGAAGGGCGCCGTCCACTCGCACCGCATCCTCCGCAACGAGCACTCGATCGCCGAGCGCATGGACATCGGGCCCGAGAGTCGCGTCCTCAACCACCTGCCGTGGTTCCACGTCGGCGGCGGCTTCACCGGCATCCTGCCGCCGCTGATCGCCGGCGGCGCGATGGTGATCATGGACAGGTGGGAACCGACCGCGGCGTTCGAGCTGATCGAGCGCGAGGGCGTCACGGTCCTCAGTGGGATCCCCACGCACTTCATCGACCTGCTGAGCCATCCGCGGCTCGGCGAGTACGACACCTCGACGCTGCGCTCCGGGTGGATCGGCGGCGCGAACAACCCGCCGGAGGTGATCGACGGGGTGATGGAGAAGCTCGGCGTCGAGGGGCTGCTCCCCGTCTACGGCATGACCGAGACGACGTCGATCACGACGATCCCGCGGATGGACGATCCGCGTTCCGTGATCGTCGCCGGCAAGGGCGGCCCCGTGTCGGACTTCGAGGTGAAGATCGTCGACGTCGAGAGCGGCGAGGTGCTGCCGGGCGGCCGGGAGGGCGAGGTCTGCGTGCGCGGCCACCTCGTGATGCAGGGCTACTACCGCAACCCGGAGGCGACGGCCGAGGCCATCGACTCGGACGGCTGGTTCCACACCGGCGACCTCGGCGTCTTCGACGACGCCGGCTACCTCTCGATCACCGGGCGCAAGAGCGACATGTTCATCGTCGGCGGCGCGAACGCCTACCCGGCGGAGATCGAGAGCGCGCTGTGCGAGCACCCCGGCGTCAAGCAGGCCTACGTCGTCGGCGTCCCCCACCCGCGTCTCGGCGAGGTCGGCTTCGCGTTCGTCGAGCGCCGCAGCGCCGACGAGGCGAGCGAGGACGACATCACCGACTTCTGCCGGGGGCGGCTGGCCGGCTACAAGGTGCCGCGCTTCGTGGAGTTCGTGGACGGCTGGCCGCTGACCGCGACCGGGAAGATCGAGCGCTTCCGCCTCTCCGAGATGGCCCGCGAGCGGAGCGGGGCGCTCGAGGCCGACGCGGGCGCGGCGCGGTCGTGAGCGTGGTGCGGCGCTACGCCGGCGCGGAGCTCGGCGAGGCGGCCCCGGGCGTCGCGCTCCTCACGCTCTCACGGCCGCCGGTGAACGCGCTCGACGCCGAGACGTACCTCGGCGTCGCCGACGCGCTCGACGCCGCCGCGGGCGCGCCGGAGACCCGGGCGCTGGTGCTCACGGCCACGGGCGAGCGGGCGTTCAGCGCCGGCAGCGACATCGGGGCGTTCGGCGACGAGCGGGACTACGAGCGCATCTCGGTGGCGGGCCGGCGCTTCTTCGAGACCCTGGCGCGGCTGCCGGTGCCCGTCGTCGGCGCGCTGAACGCGCCGGCCGTCGGCGGCGGCGCGATGATCGCGGCCGAGTGCGACGTCCTCCTCGCCGCCCCGGACGCGTACTTCACGATCCCCGAGCTGTCGCTCGGCGTGCCCGGCGCCGGCAGCCACGCCAAGCGCCTCGCGCCCTACTTCAAGGTCCAGCGCATGCTGCTGCTCGGCGAGCGCCTGACCGCCGAGGAGGCGCTCGCCTTCGGGACCGTCCTGCGGATCGTCGCGCGCGACGAGCTCGTCGCCGCCGCCGTCGGCGTCGCCCAGGAGATCGCGGCGCTCGACCCGGACGCCGTGCGGGCGGCCCGGGCGATCTTCCGCGCTCCGGAATCGGACGCGGCCCTCGCCGGCTATCACGCGGAGCTCGACGCGGCGGTGCGGCTCGTGGCGGCGCGCACCGGGGCGACGAGGACGACGTCGTCGTAGGGCTCCTCGCCGACGCGACACACGTCGGCGTCGAGGAACGACGCGCACCCGGGGCACACGTAGTGGCGCACGACGAGCGTCTCGTCGAGCTGCGTGAGCGGGTCCAGGAACAGCGCCGGGTCGATGTCCTGGAGCAGTGTCTCCAGCCGGCCGCAGCCGCCGCGGTAGCCCTCCTCGACCGCGCCGAGGATCTCGCGGCACGTCGCGCAGCACAGGTGCGCGCGGCCGCCGACGTCGTACACCGCGACGGTCTCGAGCGCGTGGCAGAGCGGCG
>JAOPZQ010000233.1 GCA_025964075.1 Solirubrobacterales bacterium
CCGCAGGTACCGTGCACGCGAGCCTTCCGGCGCTCAGCGACGTCGGCGGCTCGATCGGAGCGGTGGTTTCGGGCTCGTTCCTGTGGGCGATCGGCGCGGTCAACCTGCTCGTGCTCCTCGACATCGCGCGCCTCGCCCGCGGCCTTCGCCGCGGCAAGTTCGACGAGGCGGCGCTCGACGCGCGGCTGCTCGACCGCGGCCTCATGAACCGCTCGTTCGTCGGCCGGCTGTTCCGGCTCGTCCGCCGCAGCTGGCACCTCTACCCGCTGGGCCTCCTGTTCGGGCTCGGCCTCGACACCGCGGGAGAGGTGGCGCTCCTCGCGCTCTCCGCCGGCTCGGCCACCGGCCAGGTACCGGTCCTGGGCGCGCTCGCGCTCCCGCTCCTCTTCGCGGCCGGCATGTCGCTGATGGACACCGCCGACGGCGTGTTCGTGGCCAAGGCCTACGGCTGGGCGTTCTCGAGCCCGGTGCGCAAGCTCTACTACAACCTTGCCGTCACGGGCCTCTCCGTCGCCGTGGCGCTCGGCATCGGGACGGTCGAGCTCCTCCAGGCGGCGGCCGACCGGCTCGGGTTCGGGTGGGCCTGGCTCGACGCGCTCGATCTCCAGGTCCTCGGATTCGCGATCGTCGGGCTGTTCGCATTGACCTGGCTCGTCGCCGCCGTCGTCTGGCGCACCCGCCGCATCGAGCAACGCTGGGGCGCCGCGCTCGCGCGGAGGGCGGAGGTATGAGCGCGCTCGCCGCCGAACGCGTCCTCCGCCGCAACGGGCTGCGGGTGTCGACCGCACGGCGGCTGGTCCTCGAGGCGCTTCACGCCGCCGGCGAGCCCGTCTCCGCCGAGCAGATCGCCGGCGGGCTCGGCGGCCGGTTTCCCCGCTCGGACCTCGCCTCGGTCTACCGAAACCTCGACACTCTCCAGCGCGTCGGGGTCGTCCGCCACGTGCACCTCGGGCACACCGCCGGGCGCTACGCGCCGGCCGAAAAGGCGCCGTCCGACTACGTGGTCTGCGAGGACTGCGGCACGCTGACCGCCGTGGCGGCAGGCACGCTCGACGCCGCCCGCGACGCTGTGCGCGCCGCCACCGGATTCGTGCCGAGCTTCTCGCACGTCCCGCTGACGGGTCGGTGTGCGGAGTGCGCGGCGGCGGAGGGGTGACCGTGCTTAGCCGCGAATACCGCGGCTAACCTCGTTCGCCCCCGCCCTGCCACCGCGAATCCGCTCCCTCCCCCCTTCGTGGCCGTCGTTTTCCGAGCCCGCGACGAACGCCGCGAGCGACGAGACGTCAGGCGGCGGCGACAGAGAGAGACACGGCGCGTCAGGGTGCGCCGCGAGCCAGCCGCCGACGATGCGCATCTCGTCGACCGCGTCGGGCGGGAGATAGGCGGTGCGCTCGTTCGCGTGAGCGGCGCGGGCCGCGGAGGCGGTCCGCGAGCGGAGCTCCTCGACGTCCGCGGGCAGCTCCCCCCAGTCGGCCACGCGACCGCCGGCGAGCCAGAACGCGTCCCATGCCGGCTTGGTCGGGTGCGGAGCGAGCACCAGGCGGGGGCGGGCGTGCGTGGCGGCGAGCACCCCGTCGAGCCGGTCGAGCAGCGTCCGCAGGCGCCCGAGCCGCCGGTGGAGCCACTCGGCGCGCTCGTAGCGCCGCTCGGCTGCGGCCGAGCGCATCTCGCCCTCGACGTGCCGGAGGAGCGCCGTCTCCCCGTCGTCCTCCCCGACGAACAGCGCCAGCGCGGCGTCGAGCCGGCGCCGGTAGAGGTTCGGGTCGAGATCGCGCAGGCAGGGCGAGAGGCAGCGGCCCATCTGGCCGTAGGCGGACGGGTGGTCGCGGCGGGGCAGCGCGCGGCCGCAATGGCGCAGACCGAACAGCGAGCTCAGCTGCTCGGCGAGTTCGAGCGCCATCCGCCGGCCGCGCAGCGGCCCGACCGTGACGCCGTGCCCGGGGGCCGGGGTCGGCGAGACCTCGAGGATCGGAAACGCGATGTCGAGCCGGCAGCGGAGGTAGACGAGGTCGTCCTTCGGCTTCAGGCGCACGTTGCCGGGGGGTCGCAGCTCCTTGATCAAGCGGTTCTCGAGGACGAGCGCGCCGAGCTCCGACCGCGTCGGCCGATAGTCGACGACCTCGGCCTGGGCGCGCCACGGCGCGTCGCCCGCGGACGGGGCGAAGTGCGAACGGGCGCGCGAGCGGATCGACACCGACTTGCCGACGTAGAGCGGAGCGCCCCGGCGGTCGCGGAAGATGTAGACGCCCGGGTCGTCGGGCAGGTCGCGGAAGTCGAGCTCCGCGCGCGCCCGTCGCGCGCCTGCGAGACGCCCCGGAACGGCCGGCCGGCGCGCCTTCGGACGCCGGGGCGGCCGCAGCATCGCGAGGGCGTCGCCGATCGTCCCCGCGTGGGCGCACAGGCGTGGGAACAGCGCGCAGAGGATCCGGCCGCACGACTCCGCGTCGGGCAGCGCGCGGTGGACGACCGGCACCTCGATCCCCAGCGACTCGGCGAGGAGCGCGAGCGAGCGCCGCCGCTGGAGCGGCAGCAGCCGCCGCGCCAGCGCGACCGTGCACAGCACCGGCGGGTTGGGCCACTCGAGTCGCGCCCGCTCGAACGCCTGGCGGAGGACGCGCCGGTCGAACGCGGCGGAGTGGGCGACGAGCACACGGTCCCGCAGGAGCTCGGCCAGCTCCGGGAGCACGGCCTCGGGCCGGGGCGCCGAATCGACCATCGCCTGCGTAATGCCCGTGAAGCGCTGGATCCCGCGCGGGAGCGGCGCGACCACGCGGACGACGGAGCTCCAGCGCTCGTGCAGCTCGCCGCCGCCGACCAGAACGGCGCCAACTTCGGTGAGCTCGCAGGAGGGGCCGGCGCGGCCGTTCGTCTCGGTGTCGACGGCCAGGAACTCGGCGGTGCGCAGGGGGCGATCGAGCATGGGTCGCGTGGTGTACGCCTCGCGCCGGACGGCATGCAATGCGACGCCGACCGTGAAGGGGGGTAGGATCGTTGACGCGCGGATCCGAACCACGACGGAAAGGAGGGGCGCGATGACCACCGCTCTAGATCCAAATGCTCGCCGCAGGCTGCGGGAGCTCGACGAGCGGACGGCGCGCGCCTGGGGCGCCTATCACGAGAGCCTTCGTGACCTGGAGGGCCAGGAGTACAACGACGCCGAGTCGCGCTGCTGGGATCGCCTGCAGCGCAAGCTCCGCGAGGTCGAGCGCCAGCGCGCCGAGTTGACAGATCACCGAGCCGGGCGCTGACGGGGCCGGAAGCTCGCCGTTTCGGTCGCCCGTCGGCTAGGGTTCCCGCCGGTGGCGCCCGGAACGGGCGCCCGAGGGAGAGAGGAGAGGCCGGCGCGCGATGCGAAAGCTGTCGTTGGGGGCGCTCAGCGGTTTCGTGCTGTTCGTCGCAGGCTGCGGCGGCGGTGGCTCGTACGCGAATAATCCGCGCCCAGCGGCGCCGATCACCGTAACGGCCGCGATCCGTCCCGACGGCGTCGTCATCTCCCCCGGGCGCATCGGCGCCGGCCCCATCGTCCTCATCGCGACGAACCTCACGTCGTCGTCGCAGGAGCTCGTGGTGGGCCAGGGCACGAGCGCCACCGGCGACAGCACGGGCCCCATCAACCCCCAGGGCGTCGGGCAGCTCAAGGTCGACGTGAACCCCGGCCACTACACGATCAGCGCCTCCCGGCGCAGCGTGCGGCCCGCGATCCTCGCCGTCGGCAAGCCTCGCCCCAGCGCCCAGAACGACCTCCTGCAGCCCTGAGGCAGCCGCATTTCATGCGGCCTTGTCGGCTTCGTGCACCAATGCAATACTTGCGTGCGTGCAAGCAATGCCTGCGGAGACGCAACTTGAGGCCGTCGTCGCCGATCGCCTGTTCGCGCTGTTCGTCCACTTGATGCAGACGGCGCGGAGCGACCAGCTCGGGCTGGTCGCCGAGCTCGACCTGACCCACTCCCAGTGCAAGATGCTCGGGCTGCTCGGTCAGGACGCGGACGTCGAGCTCTCGCTCAAGGAGCTGGCCGGCGGGATCGGCATCTCGCTGCCCGCCGCCAGCCGCGGCATCGAGAACCTCCTGCAGCGCGGCTATGTCGAGCGCCGGGAGGACGCGGAGGACCGCCGCATGAAGCGCGTGCGGATCACCGGCGCCGGACTCGAGATCGGGCAGGCGATGTACGGGGCCAAGTACGACGCGATCCGCGAGTTCGCGGCGTCGCTCAGCGCGAGCGAGGCCGAGCGCCTGCGCCGCGCGCTCGAGCCGATCGTCGCGCGCCCCGAGATCCAGGCCTGCCGGCCGAAGGACCCTGTCGTATGAACAGCCGCCTCCGGGGCCGGGCGAGGAGCCTCGCCCTCACCGAAGAGAACCGCCGCTGGTGGACGCTGGCCGCGATGTGCTTCGCCCTGTTCATGATCATGCTCGACAACACGGTCGTGAACGTGGCGCTGCCGTCGATCCAGCGCGACCTGCACGCGGGCCTCTCGGCCCTCCAGTGGACCGTCAACGCGTACACGCTGAGCCTCGCCGTCCTCCTCGTCACCGGCGGCCGGCTCGGCGACATCTTCGGCCGCCGCCGCGTGTTCCTCTCCGGCGTCGTCCTGTTCGCGCTTTCGAGCGGCGCGATCGGCCTTGCGCCCAACGACAGCTTCCTCGTCGCCGGCCGGGTCATCCAGGGCATCGGCGCCGCGCTGATGATGCCCGGCACCCTGTCGATCATCTCCAACACCTTCCCGCCCGAGGAGCGCGGCAAGGCGATCGGCACCTGGGCGGGCGTGTCCGCCCTCGCGCTGGCGATCGGTCCGGTGGTCGGCGGCTTCCTCGCGGAGGACGTCAGCTGGCGCGCGATCTTCTTCCTCAACCTGCCGGTGGCCGCCGGCGCCGTGGCGATCACCCTGTTCGCGACGGCGGAGTCGCGCGACGAGACGGTCCCGCGCGTGGTCGACTACGCCGGCATCGGCACGCTGACGGTCGGGCTGACGGCGCTCGTGCTCGCCCTCGTCGAGGGCAACGCCTGGCACTGGGGGTCGGCGCGGATCGTCACCCTGCTCGCGATGGCGCTCGTCGGCCTCACGGCGTTCGTCGTCGTCGAGATGCGCACCCGCTACCCGATGGTCGACTTCTCGTTCTTCCGCTCGCGCTCGTTCCTCGGCGCGAACATCGTCGCGTTCATCGTCACGTTCTCGATGTTCGCGATGTTCTTCTTCCTCGCGCTCTACCTGCAGAACATCCTCGGGTACTCGCCGATCCAGGCCGGGATCCGGTTCCTCCCGATGACCGTGGTCATCATCGTCATGGGGCCGATCTCCGGGCGGTTGGCCGATCGCATCGGGCCGCGGCCGCTCCTCGTCGCGGGCCTCGTCGCGATCGCCGGCACGCTCTTCTGGCAGTCGCACCTGACCGCGCACTCGAGCTACTCGTTCCTGCTGCCTCCGTTCCTCCTCATGGGCCTCGCCTTGGGGCTCGTGATGTCGCCGATGAGCACGGCCGCGATGAACGCCGTCGACCGCACGAAGGCGGGCGTCGCCTCGGGCACGCTGTCGATGAGCCGCATGGTCGGCGGCACGTTCGGCATCGCCGTCCTCGGCGCGCTGATCCAGGCGGTCGGACGCTCGAAGATCGACCAACGCCTGCCCGCGGTCCCGGCCGGGGTCAAGGACCAGCTCGTCCAGGGCCTCGGCCAGGGCACCGCCGGGCACCACGTCAGCGCCCAGGTCGCCCACGCGACGACCGACGCGTACGTCGCGGCCCTGCAGGCGGGGCTCCGCGTCTCCGCCGCCGTGGCGGTGATCGGCGCGATCCTCGCGTTCATCCTCGTCCGCGGCCGACGTCCACAACCGCAGAGCGAGCCCACCGTCGGCGAGCACGTCGCCGAGACGGAGCTCGCCGCCCAACCCGCGCGCGCCTGAGCCCCCATCGCGGTGCGCGCCTCGCGCCGCCGGCCCGTATCACCCCGCGGGCCGGCGGCGCCATCTAACGCGTCGCGAACGGGCTAGGGACTAACGTCTCGCCCCATGCAGGTGCTCGAAGCGCTCGACGAGTCGCGGCTCGACGAGCTCACCCACCAGGACGAGTTCTTCTGGCTCGACATCGCCGGCCCCACCGACGAGCAGATCGACGCGCTCGCGGACCGCTTCGGCTGGCACAAGCTGGTCAGGGAGGACCTGAAGGAGTTCGAGCAGCGGCCGAAGATCGACAACTACGGCGACTACATGCTGCTCGTCTTCTACGGCGCGCACTTCGGCGCCGACGGCGACCCGGCCCTCACCGAGGTGCACATCATCGTCTCCGGGTCCTACATCGTCACTCTGCGCCACAAGGGCTGCGACGAGCTCGAGCACCTCCACGCCCGGTTCCAGCAGCGCCCCGCGGGAAGCGAGCAGTTCGTCGTCTACCGCGTCCTCGACACGCTGACCGACTCGTTCTTCCCCGTCCTCGAGCGGCTCGACGAGACGATCGACCAGCTCGAGGACGACATCGTCCAGCACCCCACCGACGAGCAGCTCCAGCGGATCTTCCGGACCAAGCGCCTCCTCGTCACGTTGCGCCGGGTCGTCACGCCGCAGCGCGACCTGGCCGCACGCGCCATCGAGGACATCAAGGACCTCCCCGGCCTCGACCCGGACCAGACCAACTACTTCCGGGACATCTACGACCACCTGATCCGCGTCTCGGACACGATCGATTCCTACCGCGACCTCGTCAGCGGAGCGATGGACGCCTATCTCTCAACCGTGTCGAACCGCATGAACGTGGTCATGAAGCAGCTCACGATCATCGCGACGATCTTCCTGCCGCTGACCTTCCTCACCGGCTTCTTCGGTCAGAACTTCGGCTGGCTCGTCAAGAACATCAGCTCGTTCTGGGTCTTCCTCGTCTTCGGTCTCGGCAGCCTCGCGGTGTCGTGCGCGATCCTCTTGTGGTATTTCCGGCGCGCCGGGTTCATGAGCAGCGACGGGTAGCAGCGCTCATTTAGCGCGCCGCCGGAGCAGCACCAGCAACAGGGCCAGCAGCAGCGCGGCGCCGACGAGGAGCGGCGCCTTCTCCTTCGCGCGGTTGCGCGCGACGTCGAGGATCACCGAGCCCGCGTCGAGCGGCGCCGTCGGGGGCGCCTGGCCCGAGGCGCCGTTCGTGCTTCCGGTCGACGGCACCGCCTCCTCGTCGCCCGACTCCAGCTCGGCGCTCTCCTGCGGCGCCGTCGCGGCGCCGTTGCCGCCGGCGAGCTGCGTCTGCAGGCACTGGGCGAACTGGCCGAGCAGCTTGTTCGAGACGTCCTGGATCATGCCGCCGCGGCCGAAGCGCGCGAGGCGGCCGGTGATCGTGAAGTCCGTGTCGACGTCGACCCGCGTCGCCCCCTCCTGCTCGGTGAGCCGGGAGACGATCGTCGCCTTGGCACCGCCCTGGCCGCGCTTGTCCTGGCCGTCGGCCTGCATCGTCGCGACGTGGCCCTCGTCGTCCTGCGACACCATCCGCAGCGTGCCGCGGTAGGACGCGGTCGTCGGCCCGATCTTGACCGTGAAGTTGCCCCGGTAGACGCCGTCGTCGGCCGCCTCGGTGATCTCCGCTCCGGGCAGGCAAGGCGCGACGCGCTGGACGTCCGTGAGCGCGGCCCACACCTCGTCGATCGGCGCCTTGACCTCGAAGGACTGCTCGAGCTTCATGTGCGCAACGCCTCCAGCTCTTCTCGGGTGTCCACGTCAACCGGCCGGCACAGCTGGCCGCACTCGACGAGCCGGCAGCCGGCGAGCAGGTCGCGGGCGCCCGCCTGACCGGTGAGCTCGCGCGCCCGCCGGGCGCTCGCCGCGGTCAGGCGCACCGGGTGGCCGGGCTCGCCGTCGTAGCTCGCGCGGCACGTGCCGCGCTCGTCCACCAGCCTGGCGATCACCTGTGCCGTGATGAAGGGCTGGTCGCCGAGCGTGACGATGGTCGTGGCGGCCCCGTCGAGCGCGTCGATCCCGGTGCGCAGCGACGCCGACAGGCCCTCCGCCCAGTCCTCGCAGACGACCGTCTCGGCGTCGCCGAAGTCGACCGCGCCGCGGATGTCCTCGGCGCGCGCGCCGAGGACGACGACGACGCGCCCGATCGCCGGCACGGCTGCCATCGCGCGCACCGCGTGCTCGAGCAGCGGCACGCCGTCGAGCTCGGCGAGCTGCTTGGGGCCGCCGAAGCGCCGCCCCTCGCCGGCGGCGAGGACCACGCCGCCGATCACGACGCGCCGACCTCGTGGATGCGCCCGGCGCTCGAATGGATCAGGCGCCCGCCCTCGCGCCCGTTCCGGATCGCCGAGATCTCGGCCATGATCGACAGCGCCGTCTCCTCCGCCGTGATCGCGCCGAGGTCGAGCCCGATCGGCGAGGCGATGCGGGCGAGGTCCTCCTCGGAGCAGCCGGCCTCGAGCAGCCGTTCGCGCCGCGCGGCGTTGGCGCGCCGCGAGCCCATCGCGCCGATGTACGGCGCGTCCGAGCGCAGGGCGAGGAGGATGGCCGCGTCGTCGAGCTTGGGGTCGTGCGTGAGGACCGCGACGTACGTCGCGCGGTCGATCGCGCCGAGGCGCTCCATCGCCTCCTCCGGCCACGCGGCGACGACGTCCTCGGCCTCGGGGAAGCGGTCCTTGCGGGCGAAGAAGCCGCGCGGGTCGACGACGTACGGGCGCCAGCCGCAGACCCGGGCCAGTCGGCAGAGCCAGGCCGCGTAGTCGACCGCGCCGAAGATCACGAGCCGCGGATCGGGGTGGGTGACGTCGAAGAAGAGATCGCCGCGGCGCTCGGAGCGCTCGGCCCACATCAGCTCCTCGGCGTCGGCCGCGACGCCCGCGGCGTCGAGATCGCCCTCGACGCTCCCGTCGGCCCGGACGAGCAGGTGGCCTCCGAGCCGGTCGCCCTCGACCGCGGTGACGAGAACGGCGCGGCCGTCTTCGCGCGCGACGCGCGAGAACTCGCCGGGGTCGTAGCGCTCGATCCACACGTCGATCTCGCCGCCGCAGGGCAGCCCGACCTCCCACGCCTCGGCGTCGGCGATCCCGTAGTGCAGGAGCCGCGGCGGAGCCCCGTCGATCACCTCCCGCGCCTCGACCGCGACCGAGCCCTCGACGCACCCGCCCGAGACCATCCCGGAGACCTCGCCCGCAGCGCTCACCGCCATCTTCGCGCCCGGGGGGCGCGGCGCCGAGCGCCGCACGGCGACGACCGTGGCGAGTGCGCACGCCTCGCCGGCGCGAGTCCATTCGTCGACCTTGGCGAGAACATCCTTCATCGGTAGTAGTCACCTCCGCGGGGCATCCAGCCCCGCGTCCTGATTTCACCTGTCGGCATCACGCCTCCCGTAACCGGAGGGAGGTCGCTTCGCGAATCCCTCCTCCAAGATAGAAGCGAGCTCCTCCAGCGCCGCGATCGAGTTTCCCGCGAGGAACAGGTCGAGGTGCGGCATCGCGGCGACCATGCCGCGCGTGAGGGGCTCGTAGTCGGGATGCGCCTTGAGCGGGTTCAGCCACACGAGCCTGTGCACGCACCGGCCGAGGCGGGCGATCTCCGTGGCGAGCTCGTCGGGCTCGCCGCGGTCCCAGCCGTCGGACAGGACGACGGCGACGGCGCTGCGCGAGATCCGCCGGCCGTGCTCGCGGTTGAGCGTCGCGAGCGAGGAGCCGATGCGGGTGCCTCCCTGCCAGTCGTCGACCGCGCCGGCGGCGCGCGCGAGCGCCGCGTCGGGATCGCGGCGCGCGAGCTCCCGGGTGATGCGCGTGAGGCGCGTGCCGAACGCGAAGACCTCGACGCGGCGCCGCGCGGCGACGCACGCGTGGGCGTACTGCATCAGCGCGCGGGCGTAGGGCTCCATCGAGCCGGAGACGTCGAGGATCAGGACGAGCGGCCGCGGTCGGGTGGTCGCCGCCCGCCAGCGCCGGTCGATCGGCTCGCCGCCGTGACGCATGGACGCCCGCAGCGTTCCCCGGAGGTCGGGGTGATCGCCGCGGCGACGCCGCACGGGACGGGTCCGCCGCGAGCGGCGCAGCGGACCGCGGACGCCGAGTCGCGCGATGATCGCTCGCGCGCGGGCGCGCTCGGCGTCCGTGTAGTCGGCGAAGTCCATGGCCCGGAGCAGCTCGATCTCGCTCGCGGCGGCCGGGACCACCTCGTCGTCGAG
>JAOPZQ010000254.1 GCA_025964075.1 Solirubrobacterales bacterium
CGCTTGAGACCGGGCTGGCGTTCCTGCCCGTGACGATCGCCATGGGGACGCTCTCGATCCGCTATTCGGAGCGCATCTTCATGGCGCTCGGCGCTCGCCGAGCGCTGCTCGCGGGCCTCACGCTCGTGCTCGCGGGCCTCGTCGTGTTCGCGCTGGCGCCGGTGCACGCGGCCTACGCCACGCAGGTCGCGCCGTCGATGCTGCTGCTCGGCCTCGGCGCGGGTACCGCGTTCCCGGCGCTGATGAACCTCGCGATGTCGGGCGCGACGCCGCAGGACGCGGGCCTCGCCTCCGGCCTCGTGAACACCACCGCGCAGGTCGGCGGCGCGCTCGGGCTGGCGGTGCTCGCGACGCTCTCGACGTCGCGCAGCGACGCGTTGATAGCGAGCGGGCATCCGATCGCCTCTGCGCTGACCACCGGCTACCACCTCTCGTTCTGGGTTGCAGCCGCGCTGGTCGGCTGCGCGCTCGCCGTCGTGTTCGTGGCGGTCGAGCCCGGCCGTGCGCAGGCAGGAGCGCGCGGCGCCCCGCACGCGCATGGCGACGCGCACGCGGACGCGGATGGTCAGGCACACGCGCAGCGAGAGGCGCACCCGCATGGCTGTCCGTCGGCTGGGGGCGCGAACGCGTGAGCGGGCGCTGGCCCCTGATGGAGTCCGGCGGCCGGCTACGTTGCCGAGCTGCCTAGAAGTTCAGACTCTCAAAGTCATTCCAGAAGATCTGGACCTGGTTGGTAGGGCCGTCCCAGTTTGGAACGTTGAGCGTCCGAACTCCTCCACCGCCGCGTGCGTTCAGCTGATAGGACACGATGGCGCTCGGTGGGTCGCTGGCCGGAACGAACACCTGCGCAGCCTGTATGAATGGCAACTTGCTCAGCGCCGGTTCTTCGTTCAGCGTGCTTTCTTCCTTGCCTTCCCAGTTGAAGGCAAAGTACGCGTTCACCTTCTTCTGCCACGGGCAGAGGGCAGGCGTGCATACCTCGAGCCCTTTGACCAGCAGTTCGTCGTTCTGGCCAGGTTCGTCGCCCCAGTACTCCTTGTAGCGGATCATCACCGCCCCCGAGCTCCCTGGGAACTTGCCCGTCTGCGCCTCGATCGGAATCGAGCCGAGCAGTCGGATTGCGTAGTCGCTTCTGGCGAATGGCTCCTCATAGACGTGGAGCGTCTTGCCGCCCGGTTTCACAAGCGCGAATTCATAGCGCTGGCCAGATTTGGCCGACACCGGCCCCCAAGCGCCTCCACCCTCAGAGCCGTCGGTGATCGGAAATGAGGCGATCGGCGTTTTGGCCGTTCGTTCGCCGTTGAAGTTGACGGGCCAGATTTCCACCGTGTCGCCCACGAGCCCCGTGTTCTGCGGGAATTCGAGTGCCTTCCCGGCGAGCTTGATAGATCTCTGCGGGAGGATGTCGCGCTTGGGCACGCTGTTTCTGAAGAATTTGAATATCTGTATGAACGTCTGCGACGAGGTCGCCGACTGCACGTGAGTCATATCGGGCATGGTGACGTTTTCGGCGCCTTCCATGTGCCGGCCTTCCGGGCCGGTGGGGCCTGACCGCTCAGCCCAGACCGCGAGCGTGCGCACTTCGGGGTTTTTTTCCTGGCCGTCGATGTTGACATAGGCCGCCACGGTCTTGCGGTGTTCGGCCGCCTTTGCGCTTTCGACCAGATAGTGGTACATCACTTTGGTGCCCTCGGAGTGCCCGACCACATCGACCTGGGACTTGCCCGTGCGCTGCTTGAGCGCGGCGATCGCTTCTTCGATCTGTTCTTCGACTTGACCGTTGTAGTTCTCGGCGGCGGCCCCAAGCGAGTTGTAATCGATCGCTTCGACCCAGCCGTGCGGGTAGCCGTTGCTTTCAAAGCGCATCTCCTGCGAGGCGAAGTTCGAGCCGGCGCTCTCAACGCCATGCACGAACAGCACGGGACGGCGTTCATATGTAGATGCGTAAGCCGCCGGGACAACCGCCATCAGCAACGCGCCCACGACCATGGCGGCAAGGACTGAGCCCCGACCCTGCAGGAACCGATTCCAAAAGCTTGACCTTCTCTCGCTACTCACAACACTCCCTCCGTATCGATCTCGGGTCGAGCAGGCGTTGGGCTGCTCGCGAAACGAGTCGGACGACATAGTGGGGTGGTCGGCATGCGACCAGCCGTAGGGACACCAAGACGGCACGGGCTCGGGAACGCATCTTCGGCCCGCCCGCGCGAGCGTGCAATCCCGCTTCCGATCCGTGCTTGGTCTGATCCCCCGCCCCCGGCAACACCTCCATCCGCCCTTCCGACCGTCCCTCGCGAGGCGGCCCAATGAGACAGACGTACCCGAATGTGTCGAACTAAAACCTGACCGCCGGCCAACCTGCTCGCTTGCGTGCCAGAGGGCGCGATTCAGACAACCAGCGACGGGTACGATGCTGGCCATGCGAGAGATCGCGGCGATCCGTGGCGGCGCCGCATGACAGCAAAGAGCGCGATGCCCCCGCTCGCGCGGTTCGTCGCCTCGAGCTCGCAGTTCGCGAACAAGCGCGGCGTTTACCTCGGGCGACGCTCGACGAAAATCCATGTGGCTCTTTACCGGCGGTCCGGCGGCAAAATCGGCGGGCATCTCCCCTGGTGGCCCGAGGCCCGGATAGTCCTGGTCGAACACACGGGCGCCAAGAGCGGCGTGAAGCGGACCTCTCCGCTGATGTACCACGAGGACGGCGACGCGGTCGCTGTGGTGGCCTCGAAGGGTGGCCAGCCGACGCATCCCGCGTGGTTCCACAACCTCAAGGCGAACCCGGACACGACGATTCAGATCGGCTCGGTAGTTCGCGAGGTTCGCGCCCGCGTCGCGACTGACGAGGAGCGTGATCGACTTTGGCCGAAGTTCGTTGCGTTCTACCCGGGATACGACTTCTTCCAGCGGAACGCCAAGGGCCGAAAGATCCCGATCGTGATCCTCGACCCTCGTTAGGAAGCGTCGGACCGGCGCGCCGGCGTACCGCTCTGACCGCGGCTGCGGGTCATCGCGTGAACGTGAGGTGCGTGACGCC
>JAOPZQ010000266.1 GCA_025964075.1 Solirubrobacterales bacterium
CGCGCGACGCGGAGGCGGCGTCGGTTGCGGGGCCGACCCGGTTCGCAGCGCCGCGTACGCGGCGTTGACCTCCGCCATCCGCCGCGCGGCCTCGGGGCCGGGCGCGACGTCCGGGTGCAGGCGCTTCGCGAGCTTCCGGTAGGCCGCGGCGACCTCTTGCGGCGAGGCGCCGGGCGGGAGACCGAGGACCGCGAAGTGGTCCACCCCGCTCAGCCCGCGACGCGCTCCACGGCGACCCGCAGCTCCATGCCCTCGATCCGCGCGGGCTCCCCCGCGCCGTCGAGGTCGTAGCCGACGGTCCGCGCCAGCGTCTCGCCCATCACGTACGCCTCGTGCGCGCGGGCGGCGTCGAGCAGCGCGTCGTCGCCCCCCAGGCGGAGCGCGATCCGGTCGCTCACGTCGAGGCCGGCGTCGCGGCGCGCGGCCTGCACGGCGTGGACGACCTCGCGCGCCAGGCCCTCGCGGCGGAGCCCGTCGTCGAGCCCCAGCTCGAGCGCCACCGCGTGGGAGCCCTCGCGTTCGACCTCGTAGCCCTCGAGCGGCTTCGTCGCGGTGATGAGGTCATCGGGACCGAGCTCGTGGTCGTGGCCGCCCACGGAGATCGGCAGCGGCTCGCCGTCGCGCAGGGCGCGCGCCACGTGCGCGGGATCGAGTCCCGCGACCGCGAGCGCCACGATCGGCATGTCCTTGCCGAACCGCGGCCCGAGGACCCGGTAGTTCGGCTTGACCTCGAGGGAGCCGAGCTCGTCGGCGGCGGAGACGAAGCGGAGCTCCTTCACGTTCAGCTCCTCGCGCACGAGATCGGAGAGGCGCTCGATCGCCGCGCGCTCGCCGGCCTCGGCGGCGACCACCGCGGCGTGGAGCGGCTGGCGGAGCTTCATCTTCGCCTGGCCGCGCGCCGCCAGGCCCAGCCGGACGGCGACGCGGGCCACCGCCATGTCCGCCTCGAGCTGCTCGTCGCGCTCGCCCGGCACCGGGAAGTCGGTCAGGTGGACGCTCGGCTCCGTCCCGTCGAGGTTGCCGTAGATCTCGTCGGCGACGAACGGGCAGAACGGCGCGAGCAGCTGGCTGATCGTCACGAGGCAGGTGTGGAGCGTCGCGAACGCCGCCTCGTCACCGTCCCAGAACCGGCGGCGAGAACGGCGCACGTACCAGTTCGAGAGGTCGTCGAGGAGCGCGGCGAGCGCTCGCCCGGCATTCGTCGCGTCGTAGTCGTCCATGCGCTCGCGGACGAACTCGACCGTGTCCGCCAGCCGCGAGAGCGCCCACCGGTCGAGGTCGGTCTCGCCCCCGGCGCGCGCCTCGGCGACGTCGTTCGCCCGGGCGTAGAGCACGTAGAAGCTGTAGGTGTTCCACAGCGGCAGCAGGAACAGCCGGACCGACTCGCCGATCTTCTCGAGGTTCAGGCGGTATCCGTCCCACGGCTGCGCGGCGGTGAGGAAGTACCAGCGGAACGCGTCCGCGCCGTAGCGGTCGAGCACGTCCCACGGGTCGACGACGTTCCCGAGGCTCTTGCTCATCTTGCGCCCCTGCTCGTCGAGGATCAGCCCCAGGCAGAGGACGGTCTTGAACGACGAGCGGTCGAAGAGCAGCGTCGAGACCGCGAGGAGCGAGTAGAACCAGCCGCGCGTCTGGTCGAGCGCCTCGCAGATGTAGTCGGCGGGGAACCGGGCCTGGAAGACGTCGGCGTTCTCGTGCGGCGCGTGCCACTGGGCGAACGGCATCGAGCCGGAGTCGAACCAGACGTCGATCACCTCGGGCACGCGCTCGGCGCGCTGGCCGCAGTGCGGGCAGGGGAAGCCGACGTCGTCGACGTAGGGCCGGTGCGGGTCCTCGATCCGGACGCCCGAGAGCTCCTCGAGCTCGTCGAACGACCCGACCGTGTGGACGTGGCCCTCGGGACAGCGCCAGACGGGCAGCGGCGTACCCCAGTAGCGCTCGCGCGAGAGCGCCCAGTCGACGTTGTTCTCGAGCCACTTGCCGAACCGCCCGTGCTTGACGTGCTCCGGGTACCAGGTCACCGACTCGTTGGCGGCGAGGAGCCGGTCGCGGATCTTCGTGGTGGCGATGTACCACGAGGGCTTCGCGTAGTAGAGGAGCGGCGTGCCGCAGCGCCAGCAGTGCGGGTAGGAGTGCAGGTAGCTCTCCGCGCGCAGGAGGCGCCCACGGGCGCGCAGGTCCTCGACGAGGTCCGTATCGGCGTCCTTCACCCCGCGGCCGGCGTAGGGGCCGATGCGCTCGTCGTAGGTGCCGTCCAGCCTCACCGGGTTGACGACGGTCAGGCCGTACTGCTCGCCGAGGCGGAAGTCGTCCTCGCCGAAGGCGATCGCGGTATGGACGAGCCCGGTGCCGGCCTCGGTGGTGACGAAGTCCCCGAGGAGGACGGTGTGCCCGCGCGGCCCGTACGCCTCGGCGGGGATGAAGTCGAACGGCGGCTCGTAGCCGGCGCCCTCGATCTCGCGGCCGGGAAAGCGGGCGAGGACCTCGTGCTCGGCGTCCCCGAGCACGTCGTCCAGCAGCGCCTCGGCGACGACGACCACGCGATCGTCTTCGCGCGCGCGGACGTAGGCGAGGTCGGGGTCGACCGCGACGGCGGCGTTCGAGACGAGCGTCCACGGCGTCGTCGTCCACACGAGCAGCTCGTCGCCTTCGGCCAGCGGGCCGACCGGCTTCGTCACCGGCAGCCGCACGTAGACGCTCGGGTCCTCGACGTCGCGGTAGGCGCCGGGCTGGCCGAGCTCGTGGCTCGAGAGCGTCACCTGATCGCGCGGGCAGTAGGGCACGACCTTGAACCCCTCGTAGAGCAGGCCCTTCTCCCAGATCGTCTTGAGCGCCCACCACACCGACTCGATGTAGGCGGCGTCCATCGTCCGGTACGCGTCGTCGAGGTCGATCCAGTACGCGATCCGCTCCGTCAGCCGGTTCCAGTCCTCGACGTGGGAGAACACCTTCTCCCGGCAGCGCGCGTTGAACTCGGCGATGCCGTAGCGCTCGATGTCGTCCTTCTGCGTGAAGCCGAGCTCCTTCTCGACCGCGAGCTCGACGGGCAGCCCGTGGCAGTCCCAGCCGCCCTTGCGCTCGACGTAGCGCCCGAGCATCGTCTGGTAGCGCGGGAAGATGTCCTTGAACACGCGGGCCAGCACGTGGTGCGAGCCCGGCGGCCCATTCGCCGTCGGCGGCCCCTCGTAGAACACCCACGGCTCCGCGCCGGCCCGCCGCCGGATCGACTCCCGGAAGACGTCATGCTCCCGCCACCGCTCGAGGACGCGCTCCTCCAGCGCGGGGAACGACGGGTCCTTCTCGACGGGTTGCGGAACGCCGGCCATGGGACCGACGATTGTAGGTGTGGGGGCGCGCTACGAGACGAGCGCCGCTCGCCGCGTACGCTGGTCCCGCGCGACGATCTGGGGCTGGGCCGAGCGGTCGAGCAGCGTCTGGCAGGCCGCTACCGAGGCCGCGTCGAGCCGGCGGACTGTGCTCGCGCCCGTCTCGGGGAGCGCGCCGCAGTAGTCGTAGATCTGGATCTGGCGGCCGCCGGAGCGCGTGCTGTAGACGAGGCGCCCGATCGTGTCGAGCGCGGCGCGGCGGCCGGCGAGGACCAGCGCCGTCGGCTCGAGCGCGCGCAGGGCGCGGCCGAGGCG
>JAOPZQ010000286.1 GCA_025964075.1 Solirubrobacterales bacterium
TCGTATCACGACCACGGATACGCCGCGAGTCACCCCTCACCGGAGCTGAATATGGACACGCCCGTCGTTCTGATCACCGGAGCGCTCACCGGCATCGGGCGCGCCGCTGCCGTCGCCTTCGCCAAGAAGGGGGCCAAGGTGGTCGCCGCCGGCCGCCGCGACGAGGCCGGCATGGCCCTCGTCGACGAGCTGCGCTCTTTCGGCACGGAGGCCGAGTTCGTCAACGCCGACGTCCGGACAGAGGACGACGTCCGCGCTCTCGTCGACAAGACCGTCGAGCGGTTCGGTCGCCTCGACGTCGCCGTCAACAACGCCGGCACCGAAGGGCAGGTCGGCCTGATCGGGGATCAGACCGCCGAGACCTATGCCGCGACGTTCGACACCAACGTCCTCGGGGTGCTCCTGAGCATCAAGCACGAAGCACGAGCGATGCAGGAGCAGGGCAGCGGCAGCATCGTCAACATCTCCTCGACCTACGGACACGAAGGCGCCGCGGGGGCCGCCATCTACGTCGGCAGCAAGCACGCCGTCGAGGGCATCACGAAGTCGGTCGCGCTGGAGCTCGCGCAGTCGGGGATCCGCGTCAACGGCGTCGCCCCCGGGCCGACCGACACCGGCATGCTGACCCGCTTCACCGGCACGCCGGAGAACAAGGCGGATCTGGTGACGGAAGTTCCGATGGCCCGTCTCGGCCTCTCCGAGGAGCTCGCCGACGCGATCGTCTTCATGGCGTCCGACGACGCGTCGTTCATCACGGGCCACATCCTCAACGTCGACGGCGGCCACAGCGCCAACTGACCCTGTCGAGTATCGGGAACCCCGATGCCTGGCCAGCCATCCGTAGCGCGGGGCAAGCGCAGCGGAGCGGCGCCGATCGGCTCCGTGCTGAGTCCCGTGCGGGCAGCCGTACCGCCCGGCGAGTTCGCGCAGGAGTTCGTCCTTGGTCTTGAAGTGCCGGTGACGCTCGAGCACGTCACGCCCGCGCGCGGTCCCCGGCCGGCCAGGTTGGGAGGTGGGACCGGCCGGGGAGTAGAAGGCGGGTTCAGTCGACCGCGTCGACGGTGAGTCGGGCTTCGGCTGCCGTCTCGGTCAGCTTCACGACGTCGGTCGGGTGGGAGACCATCGCCAGATGCCCTGAGGGGGCTTCGACGGTCGTGGCACCCATGCGGTTGGCGAACATGCGCTGAACGTCGGGTGGGAGCGCCTGATCGTCTTGGGCGACCATGTACCAGGAGGGCAGCGACTTCCACGCTGGGACAGTCATCACGTCGCTGAAGGCGGTCGCGGACAGGGGTTGCTGCGCGGCATACAACACCTTTGCCTTGACCGGATCGACGTCAGCTGCGAAGTGGTCGACGAAGTCGTCCTCTGAGAGCCAGGCGAATCCTTCGTGGTCGACGACCCGGTGGGCCAGTGCCGGAGTCGGAGGTCCCTGCGCGAGCAGTCCCCCGAGCGACTCGCCCTCATCGATTCCGAAGGCCGCGATGTAGACCAGGCCGACGACGTTCGGTGCGTCGGTGCCGAGCGCCGTCATGACCTGTCCGCCGTAGGAGTGGCCGGCGATCACCGTAGGTCCGTCCTGGAGTGCCAGCACATGGCGAAGCCTGGCGACATCATCTGCCAGCGACGTGAGGGGAAACTGGGGTGCCGTGACGTGGTAGCCGTCGGCCTGCAGGCGCTCGATGACCGAGCTCCAACTGGAGCCGTCCGCCCAGGCACCGTGAACAAGAACGATGTTGGGCCGAGGGTGCATCTCATTGTGATGCACTGACATCATGTGGTCCTTTCTAGCGGTGTTCAGTTTGCGTGCTCATCCAAAGCGGAAGAGCACCTTGCCGTTGCGGTCGTTCCGGGTGGCGTGGGCGATCGCTGCGCGGTGATCGGACAGCGCGTAGGTCGCCTCGACGGGCGCGGCGAGGGTGCCGTCCGCGACTAGTCCGGCGATCTCGCGGAAGGTCTCGGCGACCGACTCCCGCGGCGTGCTCTGCACCCAGAGCTTCAGCCAGAAGCCGTCAACGCACAGCCCGCGGAGAAGAGGTCGAGGATCGAGATGCTCAGGGGCTGCCGGCCGCGCGCGGTGTAGCTGACGATCGGGCCGCCGATCCTCAAGAGCGGCGCGAGCTGGGCCACTGGCTCTCCGGCGATGGCGTCGACGATCAGCTCGAGCGGCGCGTCGCCGAGCGCGTCGGCCGCCTGCTCGGCGAGATCTTCGCCCTCGACGAGCACGACATCGGCGCCGGCCTCGAGGAGCGACTTCCAGGAGTCTGCGCGTCGCACGACGTTGAGCGTGCGCAGGCGGGCATGTCTGGCGAGGGCGAGGACATAGCGAGCGGTCGCCGAGCTGGCACCGGTCTGTGCCACCCACGCACCGGAGGGGAGCTTCACGTAGCCGTGCAGTAGCGAGTGGGCGGTAATGGGATTGATGCCGAGCATCGCCAGCTGCAAGGGGTCGCCGTCAGCATCGACGGGGACGGCGTTGCGCTCGTCGAGGATCGTGCGCTCGCGCCAGGTGGCCTGCTCGAGCGTCGGAACGACCAGGACCCGCTCGCCGACACGCGCCGCGTCCACTCCATCGCCGGCAGCGACGACGCGACCGATCCCCTCTGCGCCGAGCGCCGCGGGCAGCTCCGGGCGCACCCCATAGATGCCCCTGATCAACATCAGGTCCGATGGGTTGATCGGCGCCGCCTCGATCGCCACCGCCAGCTGGCCGGGGCCGGGATCGCCTGAGGCGGCCTCAGCGAGCTCTACGACGTCGGTCGGCGCTCCAAAGCTTGAAAGCTGAAGCGTCTTCATCGCTTCGTCTCCTTCTGTTTGTGAAAGTCCGCCGACGGGTCGCCTCGGCTACCGCTGGCGCGGCGGTGAGCGTCAGGCCTCGGCGCGCACCACGTCGGCGCTCGCGCGGACCGATGGGATGCGGAGCAGGGCGAACAGCCCGAGCACTCCTGCTAGGGCGACGGCGATCAGGATCGCGAGTGTGGGTCGCAGTGCGTCAAGGACGCCTTGGGCCTGTCCGCCGCCGGCGGTGGCGGCTGTGTGGCTGCTGATCACGGCGCTGACGACTGCTACGAGGACGGCGGCGCCGATCTGGAGGCTCGTGTTGAACAGTCCCGCAGCCAGCCCCTGTTCGGCATCGGCGACGCCTCCGGTTGCCTGGACGTTCATTGCGGGGAATCCGAGTCCCCAGCCGAGGCCCAGGAACAGCATCGACGGCAGCAGCATCGTCGTGTATGTGAGGTGGTGTGAGTCCTCGCGCAGGAGCAGCGCGTACCCGATGGCGAACGCGGTCAGCGCGGCCCCGATCAGGCGGGCGGTGCCGAAGCGCCGGATCAGTCGTTCGGCCTGCGCGCCCATGATCGGCAGGAACATGCCGGAGGGCAGGAACGCGAGCGCGGTGTCGATCGGAGACCAACCCGCGACGTTCTGCACGTAGAGCGTCGCGAGAAACTGGAAACCCAGGTAGGAGCCGAAGTACAGCATCGCCGCGAGGTCTGCGGCGATCAGGGTCCGGACGCGCAGGATGCCGAGTCGGACCAGCGGCTGCGGGGACCGGCTCTCGACGACGACGAACGCGGCGAGCAGGGCGGCGCTGAGCGCCAGCCCGCCTACGGTGCGGCCGTCGAGCCAGCCGCGCGATGGCGCTTCGACGACCGAGTAGACGAGGGCGAGCATCGAGCCAGTCACGGTCAGCGCGCCGAGCAGGTCGTAGTGGCGGTGCCCTGGCGACGGGTCGTCGTTGGCATCGAGCACGTTGATCCCAGCGAGAGCCAGGGCAAACGTGATCGGGGCCGGAACGAGGAAGACGTATCGCCACCCCAGCTCGGAAAGCAGGCCGCCGAGCACGAGCCCGAGCGAGAATCCCGTGGCGGCGGCCGCCGCGTACGCGCCGAGCGCCTTGTGACGGGCGGGCCCATCGGGGAACGTCGTGGTCAGGATCGACAGTCCGGCCGGGACGGTGAAGGCCGCGGCGACGCCCTTGATGAAACGGGTCGCTACGAGCAGGGTGCCGTCGTTGGCAATGCCGCCGAGCGCAGATGCGAAGGCGAAGACCGCAAGCGCAGCCAGGAACACCCGCCGGCGCCCCAGCAGATCCGCGGCCCGCCCGCCGAGGAGCAGGAAGCCACCGTACCCGAGGACATACCCGGAGACGATCCACTGCAGCGTCGAGGCCGACATCCGCAGGTGCGAGCCGATCGTCGGCAGGGCGACGTTGACGCTCGACAGATCCATCGCATCGAAGAAGAGCGCCCCGCACAGGATCGCGATCGTCAACGACAGCCGCAGATCCCACTTCTCACTCGCGTCCACGCTGGCGTGGACGCGCGCCCTTGTCGAGTCGGGAGAACCCATTGCTCACTGCTCCTGTTCGCTCGAAGCGATGACAGTCGTCATCGATTCGGCAAACCGTAGCACACGCGATGACAGTCGTCATCGAAAGGCGCTACGATTGGGGCGTGCAGGCGAACGACGACAGCCCGGGCGCGACGACCAAGCGGCGCCGATCACCAGCTCGCGCGCAGATGGTGCGCAGCGCCGCAACGCTCATCCGCGAGCGCGGCATCCACGGCGTCGGGCTGCGCGAGATCGTCGCTCACTCCGGCGGACCTCGCGGCTCGCTCGGACGCTACTTCCCCGGCGGCAAGACACAACTCATGACCGAAGCGATCGACGTCGTCATCGCGGAACTCTCCGACGAAGTCGACGAGGCGCTCACCCAAGCCAAGACCTTCCCCGACGCGATCGGCGCGATCCTCGCACCGTGGCGGCGCCTGCTCGTCGAGCACGATTTCGCGTTGGGCTGCCCACTAGCGGCGACTGTCGTCGACGCCGCCGACAACGATGAACTCCGCGTCCACGTCAGCGAGCTCCTCGCCCATTGGCAAGCCTCAGTCGCCGACGTCTACGTCAGGTTTGGAGATCGGCCCTCGCTGGCCGAGGAGCAATCGACGGTCTTTCTAGCGGCGGTCGAGGGCGCCCTCATCCTCGCCCGCGCGCGACGCAGCACCGAGCCCCTCGACACGGTGGAGCGCTACTTCGCGACCCGGCCTCCACAGTGAGTAATCCAGAGGGCCCGCGCTCGCGGGCCCTGTTGCCATGAGGACCGGATGAGTGCTCGATGGTCGGCGTCGCGAAGTCAGGCCCGCTCGATGCCGATGCTTAACGAGAAATCGGATGCCAATCGAACAAGCGGATCGCCTTCTGCCCCGGGCGATTCATCAAGGGTGAGCGAGGGAACTCGAACCCCCCGGCCGCCGGGACCACAACCCGGAGCGGATGCGTCTCGCACGCGCGTGGAACAGCGCTCTCGCGTCGTCCGGCGGCAACGAGCGTGAGGCTGCTCTTGGGGACGCGCTCGGGCTTCGTCCAAGTCAAGACGAGGGCGTCCCCGTTCGGGGACGGCCGCACCCACGCAGAGCAGGAGGGCGCGGCAGAAAAGAAGGTTGCGGCGACACCCAGGGCTTCTGCCACGCGCCGACGTCGCTCATTACCCGGCCTCGGTGGACCTTGCGCCGGCCAACGCAGCTATGCCGACGAGGGTGGCAGGTCGCGATAGACCAGCCGCGCAGCCTGTTGTGCGGATCCGGCGACCTTCGGGCTGTGACCGTCGAAGGCGATCTTTCCCTTCCGCCGTTCCGCTCGACGTAGTACGCGCCTTGGATCTCCTTGACCGGCCGGCCTACGAGCCGCAACTCGGTCGTCCCTTCGGTCGCGCGGCGGGTGTCGCGGTCCGGG
>JAOPZQ010000435.1 GCA_025964075.1 Solirubrobacterales bacterium
GCCATACTCGCGCGCGGCCGCCGCAGCGGGGACGAGCTCGGCGGCCACGTCGGCCGCCACCCGCGCGGGGTCCCGCGTGATCGGATCGCCGTAGCCGGCCGATCCGCCCCAGTTCCACTCGATGACCGACGCGTCGTCGACCATCAGCGGCTCGCCCTTTCCGAACGTCTGCACGCTCTCGCCGTTCAGCTGGTGCACCGAGCCGGGCATCTCGCCGCGAGCGAACCGCTCGCGCACGTCGCTGCCCTGGAGCAGGAGCGTCTCGCCGGTGCACCCGGGCAGCCCGCCGAGGATGCCCGGAGACTTCGGCACGCCCTCGGACGTGTACACCCCGACCGCCATCTCGCCGAGGTGCGGGATGTAGCCGATCCGCCCTCCGTTGCCGCCGCGGAAGCGCCCGGCGCCGCCGGACCCGCTGTCCTCGTGGCGGTAGAGATAGAGCATCGGCCAGTCGCGCTCGTAGGTCTCGACGTTCGGCCCGCGGCCCTCCGGGATCCACCAGATCCCGTTCGCGAAGACGCCATCCTCGCGCGCCGTCGCCCCGGTCGTGCCGATCATCGCGTCGAGCATCGGCCCGACGTAGTAGACGCCGCGCTGGTTCGTGCCCGCGTGGATGTGGATGTGCCACTGACCCGGCGTGGTCGCCAGCGCCTTCGCCCGGACCCCCGCGTCGCGCGAGCACAGCAGCATCTTCGTCACCACCGCGTTGGCCATCGCGATGCTGAGCTCGGTCGCGTAGACGCCCGCCGGGCTCACCGCGACGCCGTAGTTCGGACAGGTGATCGTGCCCGGCTTCGGCGCGTAGGAGACCTGGCGGGCGGCCCCTCCGATGACCCCCATGTGCTCGGCGAGCGTGAGCACGTTGAGCGCGGCGAGCGTCGTCCCGCGCTGGGCGGCGAACGGCAGGTTGATCGCGCCGACCTCGGGGTCGGTGCCGACGTTGTCGAACGTGAGCTCGTCCCCGCGCTTGCGCATGTGCATCTCGACGCGATGGGCGCCGCGCTCACCGGTGACCGCCACCTCCTGGTAGCAGCGCTCGCTCCACTCGCCGTCCGGGATCGTGCCGAGCAGCTCCCGGAACGAGGCCTGGCTCGCGTCGAGCAGGCCGTTCATCACGCCCTTGACGGTGGCGGGGCCGTACCGCTCCGCGAGCCCGAGGATGCGCGCCCGGGCCGCGTGGTTGCCGGCGATGCAGGCGCGGAGGTCGAGCGCGAGGTTCACCGGCGTCCTCGACTGGCGACGGTAGAGGTCCTCGAGGTCGCGGTTGATCGCGTCGTCCTGGACGATCCGCACGGGTGGGATGCAGATCGGGTCGTAGAAGATGTCGAGGGCGTTCGTGCAGAACGAGCCCGGCACCGAGCCGCCGATGTCGTTCTGGTGCACGTTGTTGGCGACCCAGCAGAACAGCTCGTCGCCGACGAAGACGGGGCACATGAGGTTGACGTCCGGCTGGTGGGCGGTCCCGATCCAGGGATCGTTCACGAGCCACATGTCGCCCGGGCGGATGTCCTCTCCGCGGCGCTCGACGAGGAACTTGGAGACCATGTCCATGAACCCGGCCAGGTACTGCAGGTAGGGCCCGAAGAACAGGATCTCGCCGTCGGCCGTGATGATCGCCGTCTGGAAGTCGCGCGTCTCCAGCGTGATCGGAGAGACGGCCAGGTTCGTGATGATCGACCCGTGCTCCTCGTTGGCGTTCCAGAGGCTGTGGCGGATGACCTCGAACGTGATCGGATCGATGTCCTCCTCGGCGTCCCGATACAGCGAGAGGCCCTCGGGCACGCGAAGCGTCGCCGCCGGGATGTAGCTGTGCGCCACCCCGTCCCAGAACGCCCGGTGCTCTCGCTCGGCGTCGGACTCCGTCGCGGTGTGCGTGTGCTGGATCGTGTCGCTCATCTTCAGCTCCCGAACGTGAGGACGAAGTCGCCGCCCGTCGATTGGACGACCTGGGTGCCTGGCGGGACGACGATGCCCGTGGTGGGGAGATCGATCACGGCGGGCCCCGTCACGACCTCACCCGCCGGCAGCGCCGCGCCGTTGTAGACCGGCGTCTCGTGGCCCGCCTCGCCGCGCGTGAAGAACGCGGTCCGCGTCCCCTTGCGCGCCGATCCCTCACCCAGACGCGCGGTGCGGGTGACGGCGCTCGTCCCCGTCGGCAGCACGGCCTCGAGCCGCACCGAGACGATCTCCGTGCGCGCCTCCGGCAGGAGCGCGGCCGAGCCGTAGCGACTCTCGTACATCGCCTCGAAGCGCGACGTGACGTCGGCCACGGCCTCGGCGTCGAGTTGGTCGGGCACGTCGACCTCGAGCTCGTGCCGCTGCCACTCGTAGCGGATCTTCGCGTGCCGGAGGAAGAGCGGCGCGGTGTCCCGGACGCGGCTGGCCTCCACCTGGGCGCGCAACGCCTCCTCCAGCTCGCCGTAGATCTCGCTCAGGTGCGCGGCCTCGAACGGTGAGATGAGCTGGCAGTCGCGCTCGAGCTGGTAGCGCACGTCGGAGAGGCCGATGCCGAATGCGCTCCAGACGGAGGCGACCTCACCCGGGATGATCACCTTGTCCACGCCGAGCTCGCGCGCGTAACCCGCCGCATGCAGCGGACCCGAGCCGCCGTACGAGAGGATCACGAAGTCGCGCGGGTCGAATCCGCGGCCGACGACTACGCGCTCGAGCACGTTGGCCATCTTGGCGTTGACGATCTCGACGATGCCGAGGGCGGCGTCGGTGATCGACAGGCCGAGCGGCTCGGCGACCCGCGCGATCGCCTGCCCCGCCAGGTCGAGCCGGGGGCGGATCTGCCGCTCGCCCGCCCCGAAGACGGCCTGTGGGTCGAGGTAGCCCAGCACGAGGTTGGCGTCGGTCACCGTCGGCTCGACGCCCCCGCGGTCGTAGCAGGCGGGGCCTGGATTCGAGCCCGCGCTCTGCGGACCGACCCGCAAGGTCGAGCTGTGCGGCTCCATCCAGGCGATCGACCCTCCGCCGGCACCGATCGACAGCACCTCGACCGCCGGGATCCGGTACGCGTACTTGTCGATCAGCGTCTCGTCCGCGGTCTCCGGCTGGAGGTCCTTGATGATGCCGACGTCGAAGCTCGTCCCGCCCATGTCGGTCGCGATGACGTCACGCACGCCGAGGTCGGCGGCGAGGCGCTGCGTCCCGACGACGCCGCCGACCGGGCCCGAGCCGATCGTCAGGACGGGCCGGTCGCCGCTGTCCTCGAGCGGCACCATCCCGCCGTGGCACTGCATCACCATCAGCCCGTCCTCGAACCCGAGTTCGCCGAGGCGACCCTCGAGCTTGGTCAGGTACTGCGAGGTCTTCGGCCCGACGAAGGCGTTGATGACGGCGGCGACCGTGCGCTCGTACTCGCCGACCGCCGTGGAGAGCTCGTGGGCTACCGTGACGAACGCGCTGGGCGCCACGCGGCGCACGATCTCGCGGGCCCGCAGCTCGTGGTCGGGGTTCTGGATCGACCACAGGAAGCTGATCGCGAAGGCCTCGCAGCCCGCCTCCGCGAGCTCGCGGACGGCCGTCTCGAGCGCCGCCTCGTCGAGCTCGACCAACACGGCGCCGGTGCAGTCGACGCGCTCGGTGATGCCGCGAATGCGGTCGCGAGGGACGATCGGGTCGGGCTTGCTCGTCTCGTTGACGCGCAGGATGTTCTCGGGGGGCTCGCCGGCGACGCGGCCGAGACCGCGCATCATCAGCAGCGTGTCCTCGTGCCCGCGCGTGGTCAGCACGCCGACCCGCGCTCCCTTGAGCTCGACGACGATGTTCGTGGCCACCGTGGAGCCATGGGACACGAGCCGCGTCAGCTTGCCGAACAGCTCGTCGTAGGCGTAGCCCGCCTGCTCCGCGGCCGCGCTCAGGCTTCCGAAGAAGCCGGACTGGAAGTCGTCGGCCGGCGAGCTGAGCGACTTGCCGTACGCCACCCGCCCGTCGCCGTCGACGAGCACGCAGTCGGTGAAGGTCCCGCCGATGTCGATCGCCGCGACCAGTGAGCGCTGCGGCGCGGTGCCCGATGCCATGGGTGTCCTCTCCTCAGATGGAAGACCGGATTCTTAGACCAGGTAGTCGGTAGAAGTCAACCCATCCGGATCGTCCGTAACCATCGACTGTCGAAGGCGATAGGTCGTGCGTGCCCCAACTGGTTTGTACCGATCGGTCTGACTAAGATGGCCGCGGATGAGCGAGGAACCCACGGGTTCGACCGTCACCCGGCGAGCCGGCCGTCCCCGGGAGGGGTACGAGGCGCGGCGCCAGGAGATCGTCGACATCGCGGCGCGGCTGTTCGCCGAGCGCGGCTACCACGCGACCTCGCTGGACGAGCTGTCGGCCGCGACGGGTCTTCAACGCGGAGGGCTCTACCACTACATCGGGAGCAAGGAGCGCCTGCTCTTCATGATCCACGAGCGGTTCATCGAGCCGCTGCTCGCGGAGGCCCACGCCATCGAGGATCGCGGCGACCCACCCGACGCCACGCTCGAGAACCTCGCCGGCGCGCTGATGCGCGACATCGCCGAGTACCGCGACCAGGTCACCGTGTTCCTCCACGAGTGGCGAACCATCCATCCGAAGGACCGCGAGCGGGCACAGGCCGTGATGCAGGCGCGCCGCGAGTTCGAGGCCGTCATCGACCGCACGCTTCGGCGCGGCGTCGCCCAGGGCGTCTTCGAGATTCCCGAGAGCCGGCTCGCGACGCTCGGCTTCCTCGGGATGATCAACTACAGCTATCAGTGGTACCGCCGCGACGCCGCGTGGAGCGCCGACGACGTCGCGCAGGCCTTCTGCTCGTTCTTCCTCGACGGCATCCGCGTACGCTGAGCGGCGCGTGTGGAGGGCGCCGGGGCGCGGGTCGCCTCGAGTGCTCGCGGGCCGATCCGGCGATCCACATGGCCGCACCCGCCCGATGGGGTAACGTCGGTCGCGGGTAGATCCGGAATGCCCTCGGCCGTCGATCCCCCTGCCGTCCGCTCGGCTTCGCGCGTCGATCCAAGCGCGGTGCTGGCGGTTGTGGCGGTCGCGCAGTTCATGGTCATTCTCGACGCGAGCGTGGTGAACGTCGCGCTGCCGACGATCAAGCGCGACGTCGGCTTCTCGGAGCAGAGCCTGTCGTGGATCCTGAACGCGTACACGCTGATGTTCGGCGGCTTCCTCCTGCTCGGTGGGCGCCTCGCCGATCGGCTTGGCCGGCGCCGGCTGTTCGTGGCCGGGATCGCGGTGTTCTCGGGCGCCTCGTTGATCTGCGGGATCTCGCAATCCGAGGGCACGCTGCTCGTCGCGCGAGGCCTGCAGGGGCTTGGCGGCGCGATGGTCTCGCCGGCGGCGCTGTCGATCATCCTCACGACGTTCGCCGAGGGCTCGGAGCGCAACCGCGCGCTCGCGGTGTGGGGCGCCATCGCCGGCGCGGGCGGCGCGGTCGGGCTGCTGCTCGGCGGCGTGATCGTGCAGGCGCTGAGCTGGCGCTGGGTGTTCTTCATCAACGTGCCGATCGGCGCCGCCGTGCTCGCGCTCGCCCCGCGGATCATCCCCGAGAGCCGCTCCGAGTCGGCCGCCGGGGGCGGCTATGACGCCGAGGGCGCGGTCGCGATCACGCTCGGCACGATCGCTCTCGTCTTCACCCTGATCAAGGCCGACGCCTGGGGCTGGACGTCGGGGCGGACGGTCGGGGGGTTCGCCATCTCCGCCGTGCTCATCGCCGCCTTCCTCGTCGTCGAGCGCCGTCACGAGGATCCGCTGGTCCCGCTGCGGATCTTCTCCAACCGCAGCCTCGCCGCGTCCGACGCGACGATGCTCGTCGTCGCCGCCGCGCTGTTCGGGGTCTTCTTCTTCTGCACGCTCTACCTGCAGCAGGTGCTGGGCTACGGCGCCCTCAAGACCGGCGTCGCGTACCTCCCGCTGAGCTTCACCATCATCGGCGCCTCCGCGTTCGCGTCCCGGTTCGTCGATCGCTTCAGCCCGAAGCCGGTGCTCGTCGCCGGCCTCGCCGTCGCGACCGCCGGGTTCGTGCTCCTGACGCGCGTCTCCGGTCACGGCGACTATGCGACCCACGTCCTGCCGGCGATGATCGTCCTCGGGATCGGCCTGGGGATGTCGTTCGTGCCGATCACGATCGCCGCCACCAACGGAGTCGCCCCCGGTGACTCCGGCCTCGCCTCCGGCCTCCTCAACACCACCCAGCAAGTCGGCGGCTCCCTCGGCCTCGCGATCCTCTCGTCCGTCTCGAACAGCCGCACGACGAGCGCACTGCACGGCGGCTCGCCACTGCCCGCCGCGCTCACGCACGGGTTCAAGGGCGCCTTCGTCGTCGCCGCGGTGCTCTGCGCCGCCGGCGTCGTCGTCGCGCTGGCGCTGCTGCCCCGTCGCCGGCGCGAGGCCGGGGGCGCGAACCTCGAGACGATCGCGATGTCCTTCGCCCGGTGCCCCGGCGCCCCGTACTGCGGCCACCTCGCCCGCATCGTCGCCCTCGGCCGCCGCGTACGCGGCGCCATCGCCCGACCCTAGTCTCCCGAGTCGCTCGCCTCCCCACCGCGGCTCGCGGTGGCTCGCACCGGGTACGCCGCCGCCCCGACGCTGCCCGCATCGACCGCGGCGCCTCATGCGATCCGCTCCATGCCTTCGAGCGCGGGGGCGGCCCCGACGGCGATTCCCGCGAGCGCGAGGCGCCGCGCGACCGGGTGGGCCGCGGAGAACCGGACGACCGGACGGCCGAGCGCCCCGAGGCTCTCGACGACGAGCGCGATCAACGCTTCGCTCGCTCCGTCCGGTGGTAGCCACGCGATCGCGTCCTGCTCGGCGAGCGCTCGGTCCATGCCCTCGTCTCGCGGGCGGCCGACGGCGAGCACCGTAGGACCGGCGACGACCGCCGCCGCGCGCCCGATCGTCGAGGCCGCGAGCAGGGTGTCGTCATCGAGCGCGACGCGCACGAGGCGGCCCACGGCGCTCGCGTCGATCTCTCGCGTGCGTAGTGCGGCGGCCGCACGCGCGGCGGCGCGGCCGGCGGGCGCTCCGCCCGGCACCGGACCCCAGTGGCAGAGCAGCGCGCACCGGGAGTCGTGCATCCGAGCCAGACCGAGAGCCAGTGCGGCACCCGTGGCCGTGGCGAGTCGAGCCGGCGCGACGACTCCGACCGCGTACGGCGCCGCTGTGCCCGCACTCCGCGCTTG
>JAOPZQ010000438.1 GCA_025964075.1 Solirubrobacterales bacterium
CGGGTCCGGGTCCGCCGATCCCCTCGTCGGCGACCTGCGTCGTGGCGGCCTGCTTCCGCTGCTCGTCCTGCACTTCCTCGCGCGCGAGCCTTCCTACGGGCAACGGCTGATGGACGGGACCGGGAGCCTCATGGGCGTCACGGTCAACCCGAACACGATGTACCCGCTGCTCCGTTCGCTCGAGGACCGCGGGTTCATCGACGGCGACTGGGAGCATCCGCACCGGCGTACGCGCCGCTATTACCGCCTGACGACGAGCGGCGACGACGAGCGCGCCCGGCTCGCCGCCGAGCTCGAGCCCCGGCTTGACGCGATCGCGGGAAGGATCGCCGACATCCGCGCCGAGCTCCGCCGCGCCTGAGTCGTGCACACGATCCGTACCTCCCGGGACTACGAGGGGACCGTCGCCGACGCCGAGGCGCTTTGGTACGACCTCGACCGCTGGGCGTCGTTCGTCGACGGGTTCCATCATGTCGAGAAGGTCGAGGGCGACTGGCCCCACCCGGGCTCGGCGGTCATCTGGCAGTCGTTCCCCGCCGGCCGGGGCCGCGTGCTCGAGCAGGTGACCGGCTACGCGCCGGGCGACGGCCAGGCGCTCGAGATCGACGACGAGCAGTTGCTCGGCACCCGCCGGGTGCGCTTCGCGGCGCTCGAGGACGGCGTGCGCATCGAGCTGTCGCTCGCGTACGCGCTCAAGGAGGGCGGGCCGGTCAAGGCCGTGGCCGACCTGCTCTTCATCCGCCGCGCCCTTCGCGACTCGCTCCGCCGGGAGCTCCTGCGGTTCGGCCGCGAGCTCGAGGCCGATCGCGGCCTCGCTTAGTAGCGTCTACGACATGTTCGTATTCAAGGCGGCCGTCGTCGGCGCGGGCACGATGGGCGGCGAGATCGCCTACACCATCGCCTCGGCCGACATCCCCGTGGTGCTGAAGGACGTGGACCAGAAGTTCGTCGACGCGGGCCTCGGGAAGGCGCGGTCGATCTGGCAGGGCCTCGTCGATTCCGGCAAGCTGAGTGAGGAGGAGCGCGACCGGCGCCTCGGCCTCGTCACCGGCGCGACGACCTACGACGACTTCGGCGACGTCGACTTCGTCGTCGAGGCCGTTCCCGAACGGATGGACGTCAAGCAGCACGTGTTCGCCGAGCTCGACGAGGTGACGCCCGGCCAGGCGATCCTCGCCTCGAACACCTCGTCGCTGTCGATCACCGAGATGGCCGAGGCGACGAGCCGGCCCGACCGCGTCGTCGGCTTCCATTACTTCTACCCGGCGTCGATGATGCGCCTGATCGAGGTCATCGAGGGTGAGGAGACCTCGCCCGAGACCGTGATGACCGCGGTGAGCTTCGCCCAGGCGATCCGGAAGATGCCGATCCGCTGCGCCGAGGCGCCGGGCTTCGTCGTCAACCGGATCCTCAACTCGGCGTTCGGCGAGGTCTTCCGCTTCCAGGAGGAGCACGACATCCCGGTCGAGGAGATCGACAAGGTCATGGCCGACTCGAAGGCGGTCCCGATGGGCCCGTTCTTCCTGGTCGACCTGCTCGGCCTCGACACCGTCGCTCACGTCGGCCGCTATCTGAACGAATGCTACGGCGACCGCTTCCCGCTCCACGCGCGAATGCAGGCGCTGGTCGAGGAGGGCAACCTCGGCGCCAAGACCGGAAAGGGCTTCTATGAGCACGGAAAGTGACGTCGACGTCGACGAGGTCGTCGACCGGTTCGTGCTCAAGGCGTTCGTCGAGGCCTGCCTCGTGCTCGAGGAGGGCATCGCGACGAGCAAGGACATCGATCTCGGGATGATGGCCGGCGCCGGGATCATCCCGCCGCCGTTCGCCCGCGCGGACGCGACCGGGCTCGACGAGGTCCTCGCCAGGCTCGAGCGCGCCGAGGCCGA
Source organism: Solirubrobacterales bacterium (assembly GCA_025964075.1). GTDB lineage: Bacteria > Actinomycetota > Thermoleophilia > Solirubrobacterales > Solirubrobacteraceae > JAOPZQ01. Next base: position 1,890 of record JAOPZQ010000438.1, read on the forward strand.
CTGGGGCGAGCACTACGCGCCGCCGGCGATCCTGCACCGCCTCGTGAACCAGGGGCGGCTCGGCGTCAAGTCCGGCCAGGGCTTCTTCCCCTACGCCCGGCCGGACGCGGGCTGGGACGACGGCCCGGTGAAGCTCGAGCGGCGCGGTCCGGTCGCGATCGCGTGGCTCGACCGCCCGCCGGCGAACTCGATCGCGCCGGAGGTCGTCGAGGCGCTCGCGAAGGTGTGGGCGGAGGTCGACGGCGATCCGGAGATCCGGGCGATGGTCCTCGCCTCGGCCAACCCGCAGCTCTTCTGCGCCGGCGCCGACATCAAGGCCTTCACGCAGATGGACGAGGCCGCTGGGCGGGCGCTGCTCGACTCGATGCACGACCTGCTGCGCTCGTGGGAGCGGTCCTCGACCGCGACGATCGCCTCCGTGAACGCGCTGGCGTTCGGCGGCGGCTGCGAGATCGCGATGGCCTGCGACGTGCGCGTCGCCGGGTACTCGGCGCTGTTCGGCCAGCCCGAGGTGAGCCTCGGGATCATCCCCGGCTTCGGCGGCACGCAGCGGCTGCCGCGGCTTGTGGGGGAGGCGAAGGCGCTCGAGATGAACCTCGTCGGCGACCCGATCTCCGCGGAGGACGCCTACGAGGTCGGTCTCGTCAACCGCGTCGTGCCGGACCACGAGCTCTTCGACGTCGCGCTCTCGTGGGCGCGCAAGCTCGCCGGTCAGCCGCCGCTCGCGGTGCAGGGCGTCAAGCAGGTGTCGGCCCGCGGCGACCTCGACGAGGGCATCGCCGCGGAGAAGGACGCCTTCGTCGGCGTGTTCGTGTCGGAGGACGCGCGCGAGGGCATCTCGGCCTTCCTCCAGAAGCGGACGCCGAAGTGGCGGGGGAAGTGACCGCCGGGACTCAGGCGAAGGTCGCCCGGCTCGCCGAGCTCGTCCGCGCGGCCGACCGGATCGTCGCCCTGACGGGCGCAGGTATCTCGGTGCCGTCCGGGATCCCCGACTTCCGCTCCCCCGGCACCGGGCTGTGGGAGCACGTGAACCCGATGGAGGTCGCCCACATCGACGTCTTCCGGCGCGACCCGGCGCGCTTCTGGAGCTTCTACGGGGAGCGCTTCGCGACGCTCGAGGACAGGCAGCCGAACGCCGCGCACCTCGCGCTCGCCGAGCTCGAGCGCCGCGGCAAGCTCGAGGCGGTGGTCACGCAGAACATCGACCGGCTCCACCGGAAGGCGGGCAGCCGCGAGCTGATCGAGATCCACGGGACGATCGACCACTCGTCCTGCCTGCGCTGCGGCGCGCGCTACGCCCTCGACGACACCCGCGCGCGGCTCGCCGCGGACCCCGAGGGCGTGCCGCGCTGCGTGTGCGGGAACGCGCTGAAGCCCGACGTCGTCCTGTTCGGGGAGTTCCTGCCCGAGGACGCGCTGCTCCGCGCCGAGCGCCTGGCGCGCGAGGCGGACCTGATGCTCTGCGTCGGCTCCTCGCTCGAGGTCTATCCGGTGGCCGACCTGCCGGCGCGGACGCTCGCCGGCGGCGGCCAGGTGGCGATCGTCACCCAGGGCCGCACGCCGTTCGACTCCCACGCCGCCGTCAAGCTCGAGGGCGACGTGGTCGACGAGCTCGAAGCCCTGCTCGCCGCCCTCTAACGGGCGGTCCCGGCCATCGTCCGCGCGCGCAGCGCGGCCTCGAGCCGGCGGAGCGTGGTCGCCACGGCGTCGGCGTCGTCGTCCGCGAGCTCGCCATGGCGCGCCGTCGCGGCGGCCGCGACGACGGCTTCGCGATGGCTGGCGAGCTCCTCCCGCCGGCGCGCGAGATCGCCGCGGTCGTCCTCCGCGAGCTCGACCAGCGCCGTCGTCAGCGCGGCCTCGAGCTGCAGGGCGGCCTCGCGCAGGCGGCCGTTGTCGAGGTCGAGCCGCGCCCGGAGCGTGAGCTCCTCGCAGGCGAGCGCGTCCTCGCGGGCGCTGAGGAGCCCCGCCAGGCGCTCGGCGGGGCGTAGGACCGCGGAGCGGCGTCCGCGCGGCTTGCGTTCGGGCTCCGCCTCGCGCGCCTCGCTCCACTGGCCCTCGGCGACCTCGTCGCCGGTGCCGTAGCCCACACGGACG
>JAOPZQ010000352.1 GCA_025964075.1 Solirubrobacterales bacterium
CGGTCATCAGCAGCAGTCGCGATCGCTGGAGTCGGATCTGCTTCTGGAACTGGATCGGGCTGAGCGCCGTGACGGCGTGGAAGTTGCGATGGAACGCCGACGGGCTCATGCCGCAACTGCGGGCGAGCGCCTCGACGCGGAACGGGGTGCTGTAATGGTCGGTGATCCAGCGCACGGCGTGGCCGATGTGGGTCAGCGTGCTGTCGGAGCGCCCGATCTGCCGTGCGGTCGCGCCGAGCGGACCGGTGAGGAGCCGCCACAGGATGTCGCGTTCGATCGAGGCCGCCAGTATGTGTCGGTCGTCGGGGCTATCGAGCAGGCGGACCATGCGGACGAGTGCGTCGAGAAGGTCCGGCGAGGCGTCCGCGACGCCGATCCCCGGCGGAGCCGCCGTCGGTCGGCCCAGAGGCGGCGCCAGGTTCGCGGGAGCCTCGAGGAGCAGTGACGCGACCGCCGACGGTTGCAAGGTCATGCCGAGGCCCAGGGCCGGCTCGTCAGGGCTGGCCTGCGTGTAGTGCCCGATCACCGGCAGATCGACGGAGGCGATCAAGTACTGGCCAGGCCCGTAGTCGTACACGCGGTCGCCGATCGCCAGGCGCTTCGAGCCCTGCACGATGACGGCCAGGACGGTCCCCGACGTCGACGCGTGCGGCTCGCTCGGCCGATCAGCCGCGCAGACCCGAAAGCCGTCGATGCTTGTCGTCTCACCCGCTCCGGCGCGGCGCGCGATCCGCTCGCGCAGCTCGACGAGCAGGGCCTCCCGTCTGTCCGACTCGTGTGCGCTCACGCCAGGAATGTACAACCGAGATGCGCTATCAACCGATAGCGGGGTCTCACGAGACCGAAGCACGAGAGGATCGTGCATTCATGCGCCAGTTCTGTTCTCACGCTTCAGGCCTGCCTGGTGATTGCCTGAAGGGCATGGCAGACATCGATATCGACCACCCGCGGATCGCGGTCGTCACCGGTGGCAGCTCGGGAATCGGGCGCCACACCGCGATCCGGCTCGCACAGCGCGGAACCCGCGTCGTGGTGACCTACAACACCAACCCCGACGGGGCGGCGGAGACCGTCGCGACGATCGAGGGCGAGGGCGAGGGCGGCTCGGCGCTCGCGTTGGCGCTCGACATCGGGCAGAGCGAGACCTTCGACGCGTTCGCTGACCAGCTCGCGGCGGCGCTCGACGAGCGCTGGGGCCGCACGACGTTCGACGTCCTGGTCAACAACGCCGGCGCGAGCGTCGTGCTGGCGCCGTTCGCCGACGTGACCGAGGAGCTGCTCGACGCGTCCTACCTGATCCTGCTCAAGGGTCCCTACCTGCTCACCCAGCGCCTCCTCCCGCTGCTCGCCGATCACGGCGCGATCGTGAACGTCGCGAGCACGGCCGGTCTGGTGACCGGCACGGCGCCGGACTGCACCGCCTACGGGTCCATGAAGGGCGGCCTGATCACGCTGAGCCGGTGCCTGGCCAAAGAGCTCAGCCCGCGCGGGATCCGGGTCAACGCAGTCGCGCCCGGCCCGACTCGCACGCGTTTCGCCGGCGACGCCTTCGAGCGCCACCCCGAGATCATCCCGGCGATCGTCGAGCGCATCGCGCTCGGCCGCCTGGCCGATGGAGACGACGTCGGCAAGGTCATCGCGACCGTGGCGTCGGAGGACTGCGGCTGGGTCACCGGCGAGACCATCGAGGTCTCAGGCGGCTTGGACTTGTGACGGATTCCCCCGAATACGATTACGACGCCGTCGCCCGCGCGCTCGACATCGGACCGGACTCCTCCAGGGCCGAGCGCACCATCGACATCACGACACTCGGTGCACGCACCGGCGCCCCGCGCCGCGTCGAGGTCTGGTTTCACCGCGTCGACGGTCGCTGGTACGTCACCGGCATGCCCGTGCCCCGCAACTGGTACGCGAACGTGCGCGCCAACCCGCGGTTCATCGTGCATCTCAAGCACGGGGTCACGGCCGACCTGCCGGCAACCGCGGCGCCGGTCGACGAGCCCACTCGGCGGCGGGTGATCACCGCGGTCCTCGAGCTGCAAAACCGGCCCGACGTCGCGGCGCGGGTCAGCGGGCGCCAGGAGCTCGACGAATGGCTCGCGCACAGCCCGCTCGTCGAGATCGTGTTCGACGACGAGCCGTTGCGGACGGCGACCTCGGCGCGATCCGAACAGTACGCGCGGCCGCCAGCGGGGTCGGGCGTACTCCGGCAGGCGCGAAGTTCGCGGCCTGTCGAGGACCCGTTACAGGCGGACCAGGTTGACGTCGTCGAAATTGCCTGCGCGCTCGGCGGCGGGCGATGAGTTGGGAGCGATAGGCCGGCAACGCAGGCGGGGAATTCTCGTGATCACCCCTGGGGAATTTCGATGATCGTTGACAGGGCTACCGTCGCGGTGATTCCGCTCGCGCCCGCTGGCACGATCGCGAGCCGGTCGGGATGGCTGCCGCCCGACGTTTACGACGCGCCCCCCAGGCAGCCGTCGGCGGGTAGCCGGGGGCGGAGTGTCATATGCTCAGGTCCGACCGGAGTGGCGACGACGCTGTCGCTTTCCATGGTGGCTGTTGCGCAAAGTCGGGGTTCGCCGACGGTCCCGGCTCCGTTGGTTTCGACCGCGGGCCCCGGCCGCGGCCTCCCGTCAGGCGGTGGCGGCGGTGAGGTGGTGCAGGTGCAGCTTGCGGAGGTTGTCGCGTGCTTCGTTCCAGTTGGCTTCCCGCCAGTGTCAGGGTTGTCGCCGGTGCCGGTGCATGTAGCGGACCGCTGCCGCCACGTACATCGTCACGGTGCCCACAAAGACCGCGATGGCGCCGGCGGCCGACCACCAGATCCGCGCTGCGATCACCGGGAGCCCGACGAGCAACCACGCACCGACCATGCGCGTAAGCATCCCCCTGGCGCTCCGTTCCGCGAACCAATCGGCGAGTCGCATCGCGTGGAACAGCGTCCCACACCAGTCGAGCAGTCGAGACGGCGAGACGACCGCGCGTTTCGCCGGCCCGCGGGATCTGCGCGCTCCGCATCGAGGCAACAGTGGCACCTGGCCGAACCCATTTGCGCAACAGCCACGGGCGAGAGCGGGCGCGTGGCGTCCTGCTGTCCGCGGTGGCTGTCGGGAAAATGGTCGTCCGGTGGGTTTAAGACGATTTGGTGATGCCCCAGCACTTCGTTGCGTGTGATCGGGATCAGTCGTTCTTGCTGCCGCCGTCGTTGCGGGATTGGGTGCCGGCGGGGCACTTGGTGTGGACGGTGCTGGCGGCCGTGGAGGAGATGGATCTGAGCGCGTTCTATCGCGCGTATCGGGACGACGGTCATGGCCGGCCGGCGTATGACCCGGCGATGATGGTGGCGCTGCTTCTGTATGCGTACGCGCGCGGGAACCGGTCCTCGCGAGGGATCGAGCGCGAGTGTGTGGAGGACGTCGCCTACCGCGTGATCTGCGCGAACCTGGTCCCCGACCACTCGACGATCGCGGACTTCCGCAAGCGGCACGAGACCGCGCTGGCGGGCTTGTTCGGCGAGGTGCTCTCGTTGTGCAAGGAAGCCGGGCTGGTCACGGTCGGGGTGATCGCTGTCGATGGCACGAAGGTGCACGCGAACGCGAGCCGATTCTCGAGTCTCGATTATCAGCAGCTCGCCGGGAAGATCCTGGAGGAGGCCGACCGGATCGACCGCGAGGAGGACGAGCTCTATGGCGAGGCTCGTGGGGATGAGCTCCCCGAGCAGCTACAGACGCCGGAGGGACGACGAGCGGCGCTGCGCGAGGCCAAGCGCCGGCTCGCCGAGCGCGCAACCAGGGCGGGCAAGGACGCTTGCGCGGAATCCCCGGCCGACCCGATCGAGCTCGATCCGGCCGCGATGGCTGGCCATCGCCAGGCTCGCCGTGGCTGGATGCGCGAGGCCCGCCATCAGCTTGATGAGCAGCGCCGACAGCAGGCACAGCCGATTCCGCGCTCCCGGGCGCAGCGGTTGCTCGAGGCCGAGCGTCGGATGCAAGAGGACTTGGCGGTGGAGTCCGCGGCGAGCGCGGGCTATGACGCGTGGCGGGCCCAGCGAGCCGCCACCGGTGTGAAGGGACACCGGATGGGCGGCCCCCCGAAGCCCTATGACCCACCGATGGAGCCGACCGGAAAGATCAACGTGACCGATCCTGACTCCCGCAACGTGAAGAGCCCACGCGGCTGGGTTCAGGGCTACAACGCGCAGGCCGTGGTCAACGAGAACCACATCGTGCTCGCCGCCGAGGTCACGATCGACTCGCCGGACTTCGGTCACCTCGAACCGATGGTCACCGCCACCGAGCGCGAGCTCGAGGCGATCGGGATGACCGACCGGCCCGACGTCGCGCTCGCCGACGCCGGCTACTGGCATCAGGTCCAGCTGCAGAACATCGCCGCTCGCGGAACCCAGGTTCTCGTCCCGCCCGACGCGAGCAAACGCACCGGCGCCCGACCCGGCTGGAACGACGGCATGTATGCGTTCATGCGCCGGGTGCTCGCAAGCGATCTCGGCGGCCAGCTCTATCGAAGACGCCAGGCGCTCGTCGAGCCCGTGTTCGCCGACCTGAAGTTCAACCGCAAGATCGAACGGTTCCACCTCCGAGGACGCGCCGCAGTCAACACCGAGTGGCGACTCGTGAACGCCACGCACAACCTGCTCAAGCTCCACCGCCACCAGAACGCCGCCGCCGGGGCCTAACGGCCCCAAACGGCCAGACACCGACAACCGGCCAGCCGCCGTCGCCGCCCGCGAGCCAGCAAAACGCCGGCGGCTGATTTGATCGACAGCCACCGCGCAATGCAGGTCGGTTTCCGACAGCGACGAGATGCTCGTTCTGGGAGAAATGCAGGAGCGGCGCGAGGTGGCGGCGCGACTTGCGCGACTCCCAAATCCAGACGGGACGCCGCCGGCGGCGACGCCTCCTACCGTGCCACGCCCCGGTGGCGCGGTCGACGGCCGGTTCCGGCCGGTGCTGGCACCAGATCGAGGTCGGCGCAGGCTCCCGCCTCGACCCGAGTGCCTGCGAGCAGAACTCAAGCGCTCCATGGCGAGAAGCGGTAGTTCTCGGTCTGCGCTAAAGTGCTGCGGCGTTCCCGCCGATGGGGGCCCATAAAGAGCGGCGCGTCAGTGCGCCGCAGTCGCCACTCCTTGTGTTCGGGCGGATTGGCTACACCTCCGGCAGAGTGGACCCGCGCGTCCTATGGACTGACGCTCCCGTCTAGGCTCGGCCTAACGAAGTGGAGCAGCCATGGCGCACGTTACGAAGGGGCCGTTGGAGCAGGCATCGGCGAGTGGGCGGGCGGCGCTCGCCAAGGCACCGACCGGGATCATCGGCCTCGACGAGGTGACCGGGGGCGGGCTGCCTCGCGGACGCCCGTCGCTGATCTGCGGCCCGGCCGGATGCGGTAAGACGCTGCTGGCGATGGAGTTTCTGGTTCGTGGCATCACCCAGTTCGGCGAGAGCGGGGTGTTCGTGGCGTTCGAGGAGACTCGCGATGACCTCCTCGCCAATGTTGCCTCGCTCGGGTTTGATCTGGCCGCGCTGGAGGCCGATGGGAAGCTCGTTGTCGATCACGTCAATGTCGTGTCGAGCGAGCTCTTGGAGACGGGCGACTGGGACCTCGAGGCGCTGTTCATTCGGCTCGGCGCCGCGATCGACCGTGTGGGGGCGGAGCGCGTGGTGATCGACACGATCGAAACGCTGTTCGGGGCGTTCACGGATACCGCCACGCTGCGGGCCGAGCTGCGCCGCCTGTTTGCCTGGCTGAAGCGTCGCGGGGTCACAGCGGTGATCACCGGCGAGCGCGGCGAGGGGACGCTGACTCGTTCCGGCATCGAGGAATACGTCTCTGATTGCGTGATCGCACTGAACCATCTCGTCACCGAGGACACGTCGACCAGACGACTACGGATCGTCAAGTACCGCGGCTCGCTTCATGGGACCGACGCCTATCCATTTCTGATCACCGAGGACGGCATCACCGTGCAGCCGGTCAGTTCGGTCGGTCTCGATCACGGCGTCTCGAACGAGCGCGTATCCACGGGCGTGGCGCGACTGGATGCGATGCTGGGTGGCGTAGGCCCCCATCGTGGCAGCGCGATCCTCGTATGCGGTACGGCGGGCACGGGCAAGTCCACGCTCGCCGCCAAGTTCTGCGATGCAGCGTGTGGACGCGGTGAGCGGGCCATGTACATCGCGCTCGAAGAGTCACAGGACCAGATCATCCGCAATATGACCTCGGTCGGCATCGACCTGGCGCCGTGGCTCGAGCAGGGTCTGTTGCGATTCAACTGCGTGCGCTCCCGGGCACTGAACCTCGAAGGCCATCTCGCGACGATGCAGAGCGCGGTCGAGGCGTTCGACCCCGCCGTGGTAGTGGTGGATCCGGTATCCGACCTGATCGGGGTCGGCACCGAGCGCGAGGTGTCAGCGATGCTCTCGCGACAGGTGGACTTCCTCAAGAGCCGAGGGATCACCGCGCTGTTCACGCATCTCGCCCTCGAGGCGCAACTCGAGCAGACGAACCGGCTCCTCGGCTCGCTCGTGGACACGTGGATCGTCCTCCGCACGCTGGAGGGCAACGGCGAGTTCAACCGCACGCTGTCGGTGCTCAAGTCCCGCGGCACCGCCCATTCCAACCAGGTCCGGGAGTTTCTCCTCACCAACGCAGGGGTCGCGCTCGCCGACGTGTACGTCGGGCCGCAGGGTGTCCTGACTGGATCGGCTCGCTCGGCCCAGGAGGCTCAGGAACGCTCGGACGCCGTCGACCGCCAGGAGGACCTCGAGCAGCGCAGCGCGAAGCTTCAGCGCGACCGGCAGTCGGTGGAGGCCCGAGTGGCCGCCCTGTGGCGTGACTTCGACGACGAGGCCACCGCCGTGGACCGGCTGCTGAGCCGGGGAACCAGCGGTCGCCAAGAGGGCGCGGAGCAACGTCTCGAGCAGGGGCGGCTTCGCCAAAGCGATCCAGCAGCGCCGCCGGTCCCTCCGAAGCGCAACGGTCACCTAAAAGGCGCACGATGAACCCGTCGATTGGAACCGAGCCGCAACATGATGGGGTCATGCGAGGGGATTGGCACCTGCGCCTCTACGTCGCCGGCCAGTCACCAAAATCGCTGACCGCGTGTGCGAACCTCAGGCGTATGTGTGACGAGTACCTCGAGTCGAGGTATGAGATCGAGATCGTGGACCTGCTTGAGAACCCCCACCTCGCCGCCGAAGACGAGATCCTCGCGATTCCAACGCTCGTGCGCCGGTTGCCGCCGCCGATGCGCAAGCTGATCGGTGACCTATCTGACATTGATCGGGTCCTGGCGGGCCTGCAGCTACAGCCGCGAACGGGATGACTCCCACCGATCGCCCGCTCACGCGCGAGCGTGACGAACCGGGCCCAACCGTGGGCGGCTGCCGAGAATACGCATTCACGTTGTTCGTCAGCGGCGCGTCCGACTTATCGGCAAACGCGATCGAAGACGCTCGTCGGATCTGCGATGCACATCTCCCCGGGCGCCAATACTTCAGGATCGTGGGCCTCCATCAGCAGCCGGTCTTGGCCGAGCACCACCATGTGCTGGCAACCCCCGACGCTCATATCGTGCCCCGCATTGCGGGGGCGAGCGGGCATCGTGCCGACGTGTCGGGTCGCAAGGGTGCGTCGTGACGATCGATCAGACAGCCGGACATGACTCGCTTCGGGCGCGTCTGGCTGAGGCGGAGGAAACGCTGCGCGCCATTCGCCAAGGCGAGATCGATGCGTTCGCCCTCCAGGACGGCTCCTCCGGCACCCAGCTGTTCACGCTGTCAGGCGCCGACCGCCCGTACAGGATGTTCGTTGAGAACATGCGCGACGGCGCAGCGACGGTGTCCGCCTCCGGGATCGTCCTCTACGCCAACCGCCGCCTGGGCGAGCTGCTCGCCCGTGACCTCCCGGATCTCATTGGCTCACCCGTTGCGTCGCTGGTCGCAGACGGCGACCGCGCTGCATTTCGAGCCATCAGCGGACGCGCCGGGCCCGGAGGCACGATCGAGGTCGACCTCCTCGACAGCGGCGAAAAAAGAATCCCGGTGCGCGTCAACACCTGGACTCTGGATGTGGACTTCGCAGAGCTCCTCTGCCTGACATTTGCCGATCTCACAGAACAGAACGCGCAAAAACATGAGATCGACCGACTCGGCCGCGCCCAGGCTGCGCGCATGCGCGAACTGGAGTACGCCCAGACCGCGCTGACCAAGCAGGCCACGCACGACTCGCTGAGCGGGCTTCCCAACCGCATGCTGCTCGTCGATCGCATCAACCAGTCGTTGGCTCACGCCAATCGTTCACAAACCTCGACGGGACTGATCTTCCTCGATCTCGACCTCTTCAAGGAGATCAACGACGCCCACGGGCACGCCGCAGGCGACTCTGTGCTGCGGGAGGTCGCCGAACGGCTTGTCGGCGCGGTGCGCCCAATGGACACAGTGTCGCGACTCGGTGGAGATGAGTTCGTCGTGCTCCTGCCCGCACTGAAGACTTCGTTGGATGCGGTCGCCGTCGGAACGCGCATCACCGCGGCGCTCGAAGTCCCGATCGCGCACGGACAGGGTGTGGTGTCGGTGACAGCCAGCATGGGGATAGCGGTCTCGGACCACACACTGACCGAATCGGAGCTCGACCCGGAGCGGCTTCTCGCACAAGCCGATACAGCTATGTACTTCGCCAAGTCTCTGGGCGGGTCGCACACCGAGCTTTTTGACGGGAGCACGCCTCACGCTCTCAAAGCCGAGCCCGACAACTGGGTGGCGGTGATTCGCGAAGCGCTCGACGAAGAGCGGTTCCTGCTCTACGCACAACCAATCGTTGAGCTGGCAACGGGCGCGATCGTTCAAGAGGAGCTGCTCCTGCGTATGCGAGACAGCGAGGGCAACATCATCCCCCCACTGGCCTTCCTGCCAACGGCTGAGAGGTGCGGACTGATCTCGGAGATCGATCGGTGGGTTATCACCGAGGCAACCAGGCTCGCGGCTAGCGGACGGGCGCTATCGGTCAATCTTTCGGCAGGGTCTGCCGGGGACCTCGGGATGCTGAGCCTGATTGAGCGTCAGCTTCGCAAACACGGGACCGATCCCGGGAACCTCGTGTTCGAGATCACCGAAACCGCCGTGATGCAGAACGTCGATCGGGCGAGGCTATTCGCCGAGTACATGGTCGGCCTGGGTTGCCAGTTCGCCCTCGACGACTTCGGCACGGGGTTCGCCAGCTTCACCTATCTCAAGCGGCTTCCGGTGCAGTACCTGAAGATCGATATCGAATTCGTGCGCGACCTGTCGCGCAGCGATCGGGACATGTCGGTCGTGAAGGCGATCGTTGCCCTGGCGCGCGACTTCGGACAACGAACGATCGCGGAGGGCGTCGAAGACGAGCAGACAGCCGAGGTGCTCCGCCGCCTCGGGGTTGATCTCGCACAGGGCTACCTATTCGGGCGACCACGCCCGATCGCCGAAGCCGCAGGTCCCGGCCCCGGGGATCATCACGACGTGAGATCTCGGTCGAGACCGGCGAGCAGATCGGGCACCTGAACGTCGTCCGGTCGCATTCCCGGATGCGCGCGGAACCCGAGTCCGCGTGAGTTCGAGTGCTCGCACGTCTCAACTAGCGGCCGCCGATCCGCTATCGAGCCGAGCGACCGCGTTCGCCTTGAGTAACGTGGTCCCAACGATGCAGGTATCTTGCCGGCGCGTGACCCGGCCCTCCCTTTCGCCAATCTCGAGTCTCGGGGCGTGCTCCGCCGTCGGTCGCCGGGGCCGATCCGGGCGGAGTCCTGCTGTTCCGCGATTGCGGGAGTCGGGTCGCCTAGAGGCCTGATCGCCGCCGGCCGGCGAATTGTGCGATTCGTACAACCGGCGGCCGTCACCGCACACATGGGACGGCGCCGTTGGTCGCGCCCGCTCGGGACGAACTGCGAGCGCGGGGTTCGAACGGACGCGCACGACCGTACCGTAAGCCGCGACCCAGACAGAGCCCTCACCAGATGATTTTCATGCCCCGACGTGCGGGGGACCGCCACCGTCGCACGGCCGCGCTCCTGCAATTTCGATTCGAACCGAGAGCCTGGAGCGACCACGCGCCGCCACGATCTCGTAAGTCAACGGTATTGGGCCTAGGCGGAGGGCAGGCGGGTACCCATAGGCGCGGTCGTGTGCGGAGGGTCGGCCGCGCACCGCAGCCCCGCTACAGGCGAATCGTTGTGTTCGTCCCTGAGGAGATCGTCGTTGGCCAGCGTGTCGCGACTTGTGCGCCGTCGTCGAAGATGGCCGCGAAGGCCTCGTCTTCGATTGCTCGGCGCACGGCGCCGCGGAGCGTCTGCTGCAACGCGTCGAGTGCGATGACCAGGTCGCTCTGAGTAGGAGAGGCGGAGAGGTCGACGTGGGCGCCGCGGACCAGGGCGGAGCGGCCGTCGTAGGCCTGCGCGCACTGCTCTGTCGTGAGCACGATCCCGAGCTCGCTCGCGAGTTCTGCGGTCCGCTGCGAGAACTGGGCCGACAAGTAGGACCGCCCGACCTTGAGCAGCGCCTCGATACCGGCGGTCACAAGTGGAAGCGCGTCCTCGAGGTATCGCTCGCGAACCATCAGTTCGGCGAACCGGAACGCGCGTCTGACTCGGGAGGGCAGCGTCGCCGTTGCATATGCGTGCATGAGCGCGGCGAGTTCACCGGCTTCGTGCTCGTCGAGCCAGCCGGGCGTGCCGTCCTCGACACGGAACGCGACTCGCGCCTCGCCGGCGGCGTAGGGGACAAGCTGCTCGCCCCCGTCGTCGTCGATGAGTCGGCGGACCGTGTAGTCGCACGCGGTCGCGTGCGGACACATGAGTCGGGAGAGCGCGAGTGCGTAGTAGAGCGCCTGCTCGTCGTCCTAGGCGTATAGCTTCCGCTCCCATCGCTCGCGCGGAACGTCGGCGATGAACGCATGGATGCAGCCGAACTGGCGTGCCGGGCCCCAGCGCTCGCCGCGCAACTCGCACGCATTCATGAGCCGGTCGGCGAGCGCGCCGTCGAGCTGCTCGATCCGCAGGCCCTGGAGCAGGACGGGGCCGTTCCAGCCAGCCGGCGTAGCATCGCGCTGGTGCACCGGTTCGGTGGGGACGATCAGGTAGTCGGTGACTGCGGTGACCATGAAAGCTCGACGCGGATCAGCGTCCGAGGATGCGGAGACGAGTCCGCATGACTGAGAATGTCACCGCGATCGGCGTCGACGGCTGCCGGGCCGGATAGATCGCCGCTTATGGCTACGAGAACGAGTTGCGCGAGCTCGTCCGCACTGAGCTGCGATTGGTAGCGGCGGGGAGCGGTGGACTCGTGGCGCTCGTCGACGACTGCGAGGTGACGTGTTTGCCGCGGGTGGTCGCGATCGACGTGCCGATGGGCCTTCCCGGGCGTGCGGGCCTGCGGCAGTGCGACCGCGAGGCGCGGTGTCGGCTCGGTCGGCGATGGATGTGCGTGTTCCCCGCACCTGACCGTGAACTGCTCGGCCATACCTTCGAGGAGGCGCGTGAGCGCGTTCGGGCGCGCCGGCTCGCCGACCCCGTAGGACATCATCCGGTCCTCAGCCGCCAGGCGATCGCGATCCTCCCGAAGATCGCCGAGGTCGACGTCCTCCTCCGCGCCCTGCGCGTCAGACGTGGCTCGTGGAGGTCCATCCCGAACTGTCGTTCCTCGCCCTCGCGCAGGCGCTCGGCCGACCGGAGGCTCAGATCGGGCTCCCGCGCAAGCAGCGCAGCGCCGGCAAGACGTTGCGCCGTGCCCTCCTCACCGCGGTCACGCCCGACATCGAAGGACAGCTGGCGGCGGTGTCGTGGCCTCGCACGCAGGTCGGGGTCGATGACGTTCTCGATGCGTACGCTGCGCTGTGGTCCGCGCGTCGCTACCACGCACGCCGGCCCGGGAGATCCTCGGCGACGGCGCTCCCGACGATCATGGACTCGCGCGGCAGATGATCGTGGGGGGGCCCGGCAGCGAGCGCCCGGGCATCGAGCCGATGCATGTACCGTCGTCGGCGCTCTGAATTGACCACGCGGAGGCGCCGCGACCCCCCTCCTTTGGGAGCTAGTGCTTCCAGATCGCTTCCACGGACGGCTAGCTCTTCGTCTCGGGCGTCAGATCGATCGAGACCAAGTGCACGAATAGCGGGCACTTCGAGGAGCGGGAGCGACGGGACTCGAACCCGCGACCTCCGGCGTGACAGGCCGGCGCTCTAACCAACTGAGCTACGCCCCCCGTGGGCGAGGGCCAAGTATGGCAAGTCCTCGGGGGGCTGCGGACTCACCGCAACTTCGTGCCGGGTGGGCTGTTCGAGTCGACAGAGACTCAATCAAGGCCACCGCGCGCCCGTGTCAGGGCGGGCGCGTAGGGTAGGAGCGACGGGGACCTCGGATGGGTCCCCGTCGTGCGTTGCAGGACGATTGAGGGTGGGTAGGCGCTCCCCATGCCGATGACCCTCGAGATCACCCCTCCCGGGCCGCCCGGGCCGGAGATTCCCGACCCGGCGCCGCCGATGTCGCCGCCCGCCCAGCCCGACACCACGCCGGAGCCCGAGGTGCCTCGGCCGAACCCGCACGGGCCCGAGACGCCGCCTGATCCGCAGCCGCCGGAGCCGGCGCCCGGCCCGGACCCGACGCCGCCCCAGATCTAGCGTCGATTCGGACATTTCGCTGTCGAAATCCCGCCTCGCGACGCTTAGGCGCGTTCGGGCGTCGGCGGCACCCGCAGGCGCATCGCCCGCCGCACCGGCTCGGGTAGCCACCAGTTCCAGCGCCCGAGCAGCTTCATCGCGGCGGGTACCAGGAGCATCCGCACGATCGTCGCGTCGAGGAGGATCGCGCCGGCGAGGCCGATCCCGAACTCCTGCAGGCCGACGAACGAGCCGAAGATGAAGCCGGAGAAGGCGGCGATCATGATGATCGCCGCGGCGGTGATGATGCGGCCGGTGTGCTCGAGGCCGTACGCGACGGCCTGCTCGTTGGGCCTGCCGCGGTCCCATTCCTCGCGCATGCGGGAGAGCAGGAAGACCTCGTAGTCCATGGAGAGCCCGAAGAGCATGGCGAACAGGAAGATCGGGATCCAGGCCTCGATCTGGCCGGACTTCTGGAGGCCGAGGACGCTTCCCCAGCCGTAGCGGAAGACGAGCACGAGCAGCCCGTAGGTCGCTCCGACGGAGAGCAGATTCAAAAGCACCGCCTTCAGCGGCAGGAGCACGGAGCGGAAGGCGCGGAGGAGCACCAGATACGAGATCACCAGCACGGCGACGACCAGCCACGGGAACGCGCTGTAGGCCGTGTCGATGAAGTCGACGCCGAACGCGGGGGCGGCGCCGGTCACGTAGACCTGCGCCGTCGGGGCGAAGCCCGCGGCCGGCACGTACCGGTCGCGAATCCGCCTGACGAGGTTCATCGCCTGCGGGGTGCCGCTGTCGGTCCTGCCCGCGGCGCGGATCTGGGCGACCTCGCCGGCCGGGCCGACCAGATGCGCGGCGCGCGCCCGCGCCGGCCCCAGCTCGGCAGGGTCGAGCACGGTCTGCGGCTCGATCGCCGGGTCTCGCCGCAGCAGC
>JAOPZQ010000389.1 GCA_025964075.1 Solirubrobacterales bacterium
GACGGGGGTCGCGTTGGGCGGCGGCGAGCCCGTCCGGGCCGAGCAGGTGGTCGTCGCGGCGGGCTGCTGGTCGAGCGCGCTCGTGCCCGTGGCCGCGCGCGTACCCGTGCGGCCGGTCAAGGGCCAGATCCTGATCCTGCGCGATCCGGCCGGACCCGGCCTCCTCTCGCGCGTCATCCTGATGGAGACGGGCTACGTCGTCCCCCGCGGCGACGGCCGCTACGTCGTCGGGGCGACTGTGGAGGAACGCGGCTTCGACCCCCACGTGACGGCCGGCGCCGTGTTCGAGATCCTGCGGGACACGATCGAGATCGTCCCGGGTGTGAGCGAGCTCGCGCTCGAGGAGACATCCGTCGGCTACCGGCCGGGGACGCCGGACAACGGCCCAGTGCTCGGCCCCGGCGCGCTCGCCGGGCTGCAGTGGGCGACGGGTCACTACCGTCACGGGGTGCTGCTCGCGCCGATCACCGCCGACGTCCTCACCGCCGCTCTCACCGGCGAGCCGCCCGCCGAGCTCGCCCGGCCGTTCCGCGCCGAGCGCTTCCTGGAGGTGCGAGCGTGAAGGTGCTCGTCAACGGCGAGGAGCGCCGCGTCGACGACGGCGCCACCGTCGCGGCGCTGCTCGATGCGCTCGAGCTGGCACCGGGGCGTCGTGGCGTCGCGGTCGCGGTCGATGCCGAGGTCGTGCCCCGCTCCGGCTGGGGCGAGCGCCGGCTGAGCGACGGGTCCCAGGTCGAGGTCCTGACCGCGATCCAGGGAGGCTGAGTGCTGAAGATCGCCGACCGGACGTTCTCCTCCCGCCTCCTCCTCGGCACGGGCGGCTTCGCGTCGCTCGAGGTCATGGGCGAGGCGCTCCGCGCCAGCGGCGCCGAGATGTGCACGGTCGCCCTGCGCCGTGTCGACCCCGAGCAGCGCGGCTCGATCCTCGACGTGCTCGCCGACGTCATCGCCCTCCCCAACACCGCCGGGTGCTTCACCGCGCGCGACGCGATCCTCACCGCCCAGCTCGCCCGCGAGGCCTTCGAGACCGACTGGGTGAAGCTCGAGGTGATCGGCGACGACCGCACGCTCCTGCCGGACGCGCCGGGCCTGCTCGAGGCCGCGGAGGCGCTCGTGGACGACGGCTTCACGGTCCTGCCCTACACGACGGACGATCCCGTGCTCGCGCGGCGGCTGGAGGACGTGGGGTGCGCGGCGGTGATGCCGCTCGGCTCCCCCATCGGCTCGGGGATGGGGATCTGCAACCCGTACAACCTGTCGCTGATCGTCGAGCAGGCCGGCGTGCCGGTGATCCTCGACGCCGGCGTCGGCACGGCCTCCGACGCCGCGCTGGCGATGGAGCTGGGCTGCGACGCCGTGCTGTGCGCCAGCGCGATCTCCCGCGCGCGCGAGCCCGTGGCGATGGCGCGGGCGATCCGCTACGCCGTCCAGGCCGGGGCGCTGGCGCGCGAGGCCGGCCGCATCCCGCGCCGGCTCTACGCCGAGGCCTCGACCCCCGAGGTCGGCCTGCCGGAGTTCGGCGCGTGAGTCCGGAGGAGCTGGTCGAGGGCTTCCTCGCCGCCTGGTCCGCGCACGACGGCGACGCGTTCGGGCCGCTCTGCGCGCCGGAGGTGAGCTACGAGGACGCGACGACGGCGGAGCCGATCGAGGGCGCCAGTGCGATCGCCGATCACGCCGAGCGCCTGTGGCGCGCGATCCCCGACGCGCGCCTCGAGTCGACCGGCCCGAACCTCACGGACGGCCGCTACGTCGCCGCCCCGTGCAAGCTGCTCGGCTCCCACCGCGGTCCGCTCGACGAGCTGCCCGCGTCGGGCCGCTTCGTGATCGTCCACGGCGTCCTGATGGCCGAGGTGGAGGACGGCCGCCTGACCCGGCTCCGCGTCTTCTTCGACCGCTACGACGCGGCCCAGCAGCTGGGCATCCTCCCGTCGCCCGGCACGATGGGGGAGAAGGCGCTGCTGATGCTCCGCGGCTTCGGGCTGCGGCTGCGCGGCGAGTCGCCCTAACCCGCCAGCTCCGCCGCCACCGGCGCGTGGTCCGACAGCGCGCCGTGGTCGAGGACCTCGCCCGAGCCCACCGGCTCGAGCCCGCGGGCGAACACGAAGTCGACGTCGTGGCCGGCGGCGCGGACGAAGCCCGGGAGGGCCGGGTCGCGGACGTTGAAGTCGCCGCCGAGGACGACCGGCGCGTCGCCGGCCCAGGCGAGCGCGGCGCGGCGGGCTCGGGCGAGGTCCTCGTGGGCCTTGGCGGCGTTGTGCGCGGTGGCGTGGAGGTTGACGACCCAGGCGCCCGAGTCGAGCCGGGCGCCGTGGGCGACCCGGCGCTCGGGCCGCCAGCGGAGCACGTGCTCGCGCCGGTCACGTAGGTCGCTGCCGCGCGCGAGGATCGCGTTCGCGCCGCCGCCGTTCGACTTGATGAGGTCCGGCCAGCGCTCGGCGACGAACCGGCGCAGCGGGAGCAGCGAGTTGCGCGACGTGAGCGCGGTGGCGGCGATCGCGCCGCATGCCGCCGCCAGCTCGTCCGGCCACCACGGCGGCACTTCCTGGAGGAGCGCGACGTCCCACTGCCAACCGGCCAGCGTGGCCGAGAACTCGGGCAGGAGGGACCGGCCCGCGGGCGGCCGGGCGCGCCCGTGGTAGAGGTTCCAGGTGAGCACGCGCACGACACCACGGACCGTACACTTCCCCGGTTGCCCCGCCATTTCCTCACCGGTGCCGAGCTGTCGCCCGACGAGCTGCTCGCGCTCGTCGACCGGGCGATCGAGCTGAAGGCGGACCCGCTCGGCTCGAACGTCCTCGACCGGCGCTCGGTCGCGCTGATCTTCGAGAAGCCCTCGACGCGGACCCGGGTCTCGTTCGAGACCGGGGTCGTCGAGCTCGGCGGCCACCCGCTCGTACTGCGCCGCGACGAGCTCCAGCTCTCGCGTGGCGAGTCGGTGCGGGACACCGCCTACGTGCTTTCGCGCCACGTCGCCGCGATCGGCATCCGCACCGGCCCGGACGCGCTCGTCGAGGAGCTCGCCGAGCACTCCTCCGTGCCGGTGGTGAACATGCTCACGGCGGGTCATCACCCGTGCCAGGCCCTCGCCGACCTGATGACGCTGAAGGAGGCGTTCGGGCGCCTCGAGGGGCTGAAGCTCGCCTACGTCGGCGACGGCAACAACGTCGCCCGCTCGTTGGCGATCCTCGGCTCACTCGTCGGCGTCGAGGTCGCGGTCGCCGCGCCCCCGGGGTACCAGCTCTCGGGCGGCGTGCCGGCGACGCTGACGTCCGATCCCGACGAGGCGGCCTCCGGCGCCGACGCGCTCTACGCCGACGTGTGGGTGAGCATGGGCGACGAGGACACCGCGGCCGAACGTCGCGCCGCGCTCGCGCCCTATCGCCTCGACGACGCGCTGCTCGATCGGGCGGCGCCCGACGCGATCGCCCTCCATTGCCTGCCGGCGCACCCGGGCGAGGAGATCACGGAAGCCGTGTTGTACGGTCCGAGGCAGCGCATCTGGCAGCAGGCGGAGAACCGCCGCCACGCCCAAAAGGCGCTGCTCGAACTGCTCGTCCACTAAGGAGGCACGATGCCGCAACCGAAGCGCAGCACGTCGTCCTCGTCGAGCGGGTCGTCGCGCTCGGGGACGGCGGCGAAGAAGCCCGCCGCG
>JAOPZQ010000420.1 GCA_025964075.1 Solirubrobacterales bacterium
GCGGCGGAGGACGGGCGGCGGACCCCCGCAGACCACCGTCCACCAGGCGCCCGGATCCTCGCGGCCGGTCGGCTCGGCGCCGAAGCCCGCGATCCCTCCGCCGACGACGACCGTGGCGCCACCCCCGCCCCCGCCACCGGCGCCGGCGAAGACGATCACCCGCCGCGTCGGGGACTCGCTCAACAAGGTCGTGAGGCCGCTGCCGCTCGTCGGGCCGACCGCGGCCGGCGCCATCGACGCCGTGGTCACGACCGTCGACCGGATCCTCCCGCTGCCGCCGCCCGCGCAGGTCGTGTCCCGGATCCTCGGCGGTTAGCCGCCGAGCGCGCGGAGCAGCGCGTCCCGAGCCGGCTTCGGCCGGCCGTCGACGTCGAAGAGCGTCGCCGCGCCCGCTGGCTGCTTCCACGACCACTTGTCGGTGACGCCCCACACCGTCACCCCCGTGCAGCGTGGCGTCGCGGCGCAGGCGGAGCCCGCGGCCGCGTACCCGTCGGCCTGCGCGCGGAGGGGATCGGCCACGTGGCGCCCGCGGTTCACCTGCACGTCCAGCTCGGTGATCTCGACGTCGAGGCCCAGTGCCGTGAAGCGGCGCATGACGCGCTCGAGCGTGGCCTGCGACGGGTAGTCGCCGGCGTCGGTGTGGTCCTGGAGGCCGACGCCGTCGATCGGCACGCCGCGCTGCTTGAGACCGCGCACCAGCGCCACGAGCGCGTCCTGCTTGGGGCTCGGCGACTCGGCGGCGATCTCGTTGAGGAACAGGCGCGCGTGGGGGTCCGCGGCGTGGGCGAGGCGAAACGCGAGGTCGATGTAGCCGGGCCCGAGCGTGCGGAGGAAGACGTCGCGGGTGAGCGAGCCGTCGTCGTCCAGCGGCTCGTTGACGACGTCCCAGCTCTCGACGCGACCCTGGTAGCGCGCGACGACGGTCTGGATGTGCGTCGCGAGGGCCTTCGTCAGGTCCGCCGGCGACCAGGTGTGGTCGGCGAGCCAGCCCGGCAGCTGCTCGTCCCACACGAGCGTGTGCCCGCGCACGCGTCGCCGGGTCCGCTGCGCGAAGTCGACGAGCGCGTCGGCGTCGCCGAAGTCGAAGTGGCCGCGACTCGGCTCGACGACCGCCCACTTCATCGCGTTCTCGGGCGTCAGCGACGTGAACGTCGAGAGGAAGTCGCGCAGGTAGACGGGATCGTGGCGCGCGTGGTCGGCGTCGAGCGCGGCGCCGAGTGGCCGGGTGAGGCGGGGCGGAGAGCGGACGTTCGCGGGCACCGGGATCGGGCCGGCCGCCTCGTGGCGGCGGACGACGGCCACGACGACGAGCGCCGCGAGCAGGAGGACGACGAGGAGCAGGAGCCGGCGGCGCACCCGGGAGTCATACCGGGAGGTCGACGCTTGACAGGCGTCGGCTCAAGATGCGATCTTCCGGTGTATCGGACTGGGACGGGTCGAGGAGCCGCGAATGCTCGTGACGAGAATGCGACCGGCGCTCGCCGCGGTGTCACTGGCGGCGACGCTCGCCGCCGTCGCTGCGGGTCCGGCGCCCGCGTCGACGGTGGAGGTGCAGACGGGCGCGGCCGGGGCTCAGCAGCCTCTGTTCTGGGCGGACGTGCACTACGACGCCGCCGCCGGAGAGCGGAACGCAGTGACGGTCGGAGCGTCGTTGGATCCCCTCGACGGCAGCGCGAATCCGGTGACGATCGAGGAGAACGGCGCCACGATCGCGAGCAGCGGGGGCGCCGTTCAGCTGCCATTCCCCAGCACCTGGGGACCGAGCTGGGTCTGCAACGCGGCGGCGCACACCGCGGTGTGCGCGAGCAGCACCAACGCCGTCGGGTACGCGAGCTGTACCGCCTCGCCCGGCCTGTGCGGATACGGGAGCTACGTCGACGGTTTCCGTGGCATCTTCGTCAACCTCGGCGACGGGAACGACCGGGTCACATTGAGCATGCCGCCGACGACCAGCGCGGGCGTCACGGTGAGCATGGGCGCCGGCGACGACGTGGTTCAAGCGCGTGACGGCGTGGCGGAGTACATCGACTGCGGCGACGGCGTCGATTGGGTCCGCGTCGATGCGAACGACGTGCCGACGGGCTGCGAGACCGTCGTCGCGAGCTGAGCGCCGTATGTGGGAGGCTACGCCGGCGATGGCGACGACTGAGCCCGCGTCCCCGGCCGTCGGCCCGCGGGCGCTCGACGCCGCGACGCTCTGCGAGGCGTTCCAGCTGACCGCCTCCGAGCGCCCCGACCAGGTCGCGCTGCGCACGGTCGGGGGCGCCACGGAGATCACGTTCGCCGAGTACTCCGGTCACGTGCGGCGGATCGCCGCCGGCCTCGCCGCGCTCGGCGTCGGGCCCGGCGACACGGTGGCGACGATGCTCACGAACCGGCCCGAGTTCCACCTCGTCGACACGGCCGCGTTCCACCTCGGCGCGACGCCGTTCTCGATCTACAACACGAGCTCGCCGGAGCAGATCGCGTATCTGTTCTCGAACGCCGGGAACCGCGTCGTCGTGTGCGAGCGCCAGTTCCTCGACGCGATCCGCGCGGCGCACGCACCCGCGGTCGAGCACGTGGTCCTGGTCGAGGAGCTGGACGACCTCGAGGCGGGCGGCGATCCCGAGTTCGACTTCGAGGCGGCGTGGCGCGCGGTGCGCGCGGACGACGTCCTGACGCTGATCTACACCTCCGGCACGACCGGGCCGCCGAAGGGCGTGGAGCTCACCCACGCGAACCTGATGGCCGAGTGCCGCGCCGTCGCCTCCGTCCTGCCGATGACCCCGGGCGGCCGCCAGACCTCCTACCTGCCCTCAGCGCATCTCGCCGACCGCTGGGCGGCCCACTACTACGCGTCGATCGTCTACGGCGCGACGATCACCTGCGTCGCCGACCCGCGGCAGGTCGTCGCCGCGCTCCCCGAGGTGCGCCCGACCGCGTGGGGCGCGGTCCCGCGGATCTGGGAGAAGCTCATGGCCGCGCTCCAGGCGAAGGGGATCGCGGATCCGAGCGTCCTTCCGGAGGAGCAGAAGGCGGCGGTCCGCGCGAGCCTCGGTCTCGACCAGGTGGAGTGGCTGCTCTCCGGCGCCGCGCCGATCCCGGACGAGGTCCTGGCGTACTTCCTCGCGCTCGGGATGCCGATCTGCGAGCTCTGGGGGATGTCCGAGCTCTCGTGCTGCGCGACGATCAACCCGCCGGACGACATCCGGATCGGCACCGTCGGCAAGGCGGTGCCCGGGCTCGAGCTGAAGTTGCTGGACGACGGCGAGCTGCTCGCCCGCGGCGGGATCGTGATGAAGGGCTACCGCTGCGACCCCGAGAAGACGGCCGAGGCGGTCGACGCCGACGGCTGGCTGCACACCGGCGACATCGCCGAGATCGACGACGACGGCTACGTCCGGATCGTCGATCGCAAGAAGGAGCTGATCATCAACGCGGCGGGCAAGAACATGTCGCCCGCCAACATCGAGCAGCGGTTGAAGGCGGGGAGCCCGCTGATCGGCCAGGCGATCGTGATCGGCGACCGTCGGCCCTACAACGTCGCGCTGATCGTGCTCGACCCCGACGCCCGCGCGGCGTGGCCGGCCGGCGACGTCGACGCCGAGGTCGCCCGCGGGGTGGAGGAGGCCAACGGCCACCTCAGCCGGGTCGAGCAGATCAAGCGCTTCGCGATCCTGCCGGTGGACTGGGAGCCCGGCGGCGAGGAGCTGACGCCGACGATGAAGCTCAAGCGCAAGCCGATCGCCGCGAAGTACGCCGCGGAGATCGAGGCGCTGTACGGCTAGGAGGGTCCTGAAAAACAGGACGGTGCGTCCGGGGTGGTCGTGGACCGAGCCGGGCGGTCGGCGAAGCCGAAGGGAATACTGGTGGTATTTCCGAGGATTCGGCGGCCGATCCGGCGACGT
>JAOPZQ010000426.1 GCA_025964075.1 Solirubrobacterales bacterium
CGGCGGACACCACGCCCTCGAGGTGCGCCGTGTCGTTGAAGCTCCGCAGCAGCCAGCGTCCGTCGGCGAAGGCCACGAGACGCGTGATCGACGCGTTGTCGGAGTGCACGAACGCGAACGGCCGGCAGTCCACCGCCTGACGGCAGATCTCGCCGACGACGCCACCGTGGACGACCGCGGCCGCGACGGCGCCGGGCCCGACCTCGGCCACCACCTTCTCCACGCCCGCCCGCACCCGCGCGGCGAGCGCGTCCGGACTCTCGGCCCCCGGGATCAGGTCCCAACGCTCCTCGTCGAGCACGCGCACCGCGAGGGGATCGCCGGTCGCCACGCGGATCCGCCACTCGCCCCCCTCCCACTCTCCGAGGTTGACCTCGCGGAGCTCGGGGACGACGACGGGCCGCAGGCCGGTCCGCTCCGCCAGGGGCGCGGCGGTCTGCGCCGTGCGCCGCAGCGACGTGACGAACAGCGCGGCGAGCGGCTCGTGCGCGAGCCGCTCGGCCAGCGCCGCCGCCTGGCCCTCACCCTCGGGCGCGAGCGGCGGGTCGCCGTGGCCGTAGGCGTCGACCGGGAACCGCTCGCCGGGGATCGCCGGCGCCGAGGCGCCATGGCGGGCGAGGATGACCTCGGTGGCGTCGGGAGGAAGCGCGAACGCGCGCTGGGGAACCGCGGCCATGGGGCCAGACAAGATGGCACGCCGTGACGCGCTAGGTTGCAAAGAGATGGCGACGGACTCGATCGGCGTCTCCCGCCCCAGAACCGATAGCGAGCCCAAGGTCCGCGGCGCGACGCGGTACGCCGCGGATCTTCCAGTCCATGGGCTGTTGCACGCCCGCCTGGTCCTCGCCGCCGACGCCCACGCCCGGATCGCCCGCATCGACACCGAGGCCGCGCTCGCCGTCCCCGGCGTCGTCGCCGTCCTCACCGCGGCCGATCTGCCGATCGTCGCGACGGGCGCGCAGCGGTCGGCGCAGCCGCTGGCCCGCGAGGAGATCGTCTTCGCCGGACAGCCGGTGGCGATGGTCGTCGCCGAGACCGACGCGGCCGCCACGGACGGCGTCGACGAGGTGATCGTCGAGACGGAGCCGCTGCCCGCCGCCGTCGACCTCGAGGCCGCGATGGCTCCGGGCGCCCCGCTCGCGCGCGCCACCCGGCCCGAGGAGGACGCCGGCGAGGGCATGGGCGGCGCACATGCCTCGGTCGCGGGCGGCGAGGAGGCCGTGGACGAGGAGCTCTCCGAGAACGTGGTCAGCCGGCAGCGCCTGCGCCACGGCGACGCCGCCGCCGCGCTCGCCGGGAGCGACGCCGTCGTCTCCGCTCGCTTCCGTACGAGCTGGATCCACCAGGGGTACCTGGAGCCGCAGATCGCCACGGCGTGGCTCGAGCCGGACGGGGAGCTCGTCGTCAGCTCGAGCACGCAGGGGGCGTTCATGACGCGCGCCGACCTCGCCGACCTGTTCGGGCTCCCCCACGATCGCGTCCGCATCCGGCCCGCACCGCTCGGCGGGGCGTTCGGGGGCAAGCTGATGATCCCCGAGCCGCTCGCGGCCGCCGCCACGCTCCGCCTCCGGCGACCCGTTCGCCTCGCGCTGACGCGGATCGAGGACTTCGCGGCCTCGAATCCCGCGCCGGGCCAGATCGTCGAGCTCGAGGCCGGCGCGACGCGCGAGGGCAAGCTGACGGCGGTCCGGGGCCGCGTCGTCGTCGACCGCGGCGCGTTCGAGGACTTCGCGATCGAGCAGATCTCGGCGCTGCTCGCCGCCGGCCCGTACAACTGGGCCGCCCACGACCTCGGCGCCTACGGCGTCCTCACGAACCGCGTGGGCGGTGGCGCCTACCGCGCGCCCGGCGCGCCCCCGGCGGCCTTCGCGATCGAGTCGCTGATCGACGAGCTCGCCGAGCGGCTCGGGCTCGACCCGATCGAGCTGCGCCTCGCGAACGTCGTGCGCGAGGGCGATCCCGGCCTCGACGGCCAGCCGGTCCCGGTCATCGGCGCGGCCGAATGCCTCGAGCGGCTGCGGGACCATCCGCTGTGGGCACGCCGCGGCGAGCTCCCGGACGGCGAGGGGGTCGGCGTCGCGATCGCCTACTGGCCCGGCGGGCTCGAGCCCGCGGCCGCCACCTGCCGTCTCGACGCCGACGGCGGGGTAACGGTGATCACCGGCGCCGTCGACATGAGCGGCACGGAGACCGTGTTCGCCACGATCGCCGCCGCCTCGTTCGGCGTTCCGCAGGAGCGCGTCCGCGTCGTCGCCGGCGACACCTCGACCACCGCGTTCGCCGGCATCAGCGGCGGCAGCAAGGTCACCTACACCGTCGGCCGCGCCGTCGAGCGGGCGGCGGCGGCGGCGCGCGAGCGGCTGCTCTCCGTCGCGGCCGAGGAGCTCGAGATCGCCCCGGAGGACCTCGAGCTCGTCGACGGCGTCGTGCGCCCCGTCGGCACGCCGAGCCGAGCGCTCAAGGTCAGCGAGCTCGCCCGGAAGGTGCTGAGCTTCGGCAGTGCCTACGCCCCGGTCGAGGGCTACTCGGGGGTGGCGCAGACGAGCCGCGCGCCGGGCGCCGCGGCGCACCTCTCCCGCGTCCGGGTCGATCGGGAGACGGGCGCCGTCGTCCCGCTCGAGCATGTCATCGCCCAGGACGTCGGCCGCGCGCTCAACCCGGCGCTCGTCGAGGGCCAGCTCATGGGCGGCACCGCGCAGGGTCTCGGCTGGGCGCTCCACGAGGCGCTCGTCCACGACGAGGACGGCCAGCTCCGGACGGGCTCGTTCGTCGAGTACGGGCCGCCTTCCGCGTCCGACGTGCCGCCGATCCAGACGGAGATCGTCGAGGTGCCGGCGCCCGACGGGCCCTTCGGGGCCAAGGGCGTCGGCGAGCCGCCCGTCATCGCGGTCGCCGCGGCGGTGGCGAACGCGATCTCCGCGGCCACCGGCGCCCGCGTCCGCGAGCTGCCGATGACCGCGGAACGCGTGTGGCGCGCGTTGCCCTAGGAGGGTCCTGAAAAACAGGACGGTGCGTCCGGGGTGGTCGTGGCCCGAGCCGGGCGGTCGGCGAAGCCGAAGGGAATACTGGTGGTATTTCCGAGGATTCGGCGGCCGATCCGGCGACGTGTCCACGGCCGCATCCGGGCGTGCCGGACTTTTTCAGGCGCCTCCTAGCGGACGATCCGGATCGGGCGCACCATCCCGAGCCTCGTGTGCTCGCGGCCGTCCTGCGTGTCCATGAAGCACGCGAGCACGTAGTAGCCCGGCTTCGCGGTGACGGTCTGCTGCTCGACGGCGCCGTGTGAGACGACGCCGAGGAAGCTGGCGTTGCCGGTGGCGAGCTTCTGGGCCTGACGGTCCTTCCCGGCGAGGAGCAGCTTCGCCACCTTCCTCTGGTCCTTGGCGTTCTTGACCGCGATCGCGTCGACCATGTGGACCACCCAACCGTCGTTCTGGGCGCGCACGACCTGACCGACATGCAGCGTCTTCGGCGCCTTGAAGCCGAACTCGATCGCGTGGAGCGTCGCGCTCGCCGCCGGGAGCGCCGCCGGCGCCGACGACCGCGCGACGGTGAACGTGGTGTGCGGGAACTTGCTCGGATCGTTGCCCCCGGTGTCGAGCGCCACGTACTCACCGGCCGGCAGCACGGTCTGTGCCGTGCTCACCCCCCTCATCGCATCTGCGTTGTAGACGATCGAGCCGTAGGGCTCGGCGGTGTTGGGATCCTGCGCCGCCGGCGTGCTGAGCACGGCGAACACCTGGTCCGGCGTGACGCCCGGGTTCAAGTGGATGAGCGTCGGGCTACCGGACTGCTCGCCCGTGGTGGTTGTGGTCACGTTGACGGCGCCGGACTCGAGCGCGCCGCCGACGGCGATCGAGTTGCCGGTCAGGGTGACCGTCACGGTCGGAAGCGACGCGGCCCGCGCCGCGCCGCCTCCGACGGCGACGAGGAGCGCCGCAGTCGCGACCGCGAGCCCGAAGATTCGGTTCATGGGATGCCTCCTGATGGTGGGGATTGGTCTCCGGCCGCTTCGGAAGTGACCGCCTGCAGCACGGCGAACAGCTCCGACCACCCACTGAACGCCCGAGCCGAGTCGTCGTCCAGCCGCACCCGTCCCCGGACGGGGTGCTCGGAGACGTCGAGCTCGAGGGTCACGACGAGTCGTGCGGCGCCGCTCATCCCGGCGATGCTCGTGGGGCCGGCCGGCCGCCGCATCGAGGCCCCACCCACAGTGTTTGGACGGAGCGGCCGAAACCATAGGATGGACTCGCATGAGGTCCAGATCTCCGGCCCGGCTGCTGGACCGTGACGCGGAGCTCGAAGCGATCGCGGAGGCGGTGGAGCGAGCGGGCGCCGGCGCGGGTACGACGGTCGTCGTCGAAGGCGTAGCGGGGATCGGCAAGACGAGCCTGCTGGACCACGCGCGCAGGCGAGGCTCCGAGGCCGGCATGACCGTGCTCGCGGCCCGAGCGGCCGAGTTTGAGGCGAGCTACGCGTGGGGGGTCGTGCGCCAGCTGCTCGAGCGCACGGTCCGGGGCGAAGGCGACGAGCGGGCGCGCCGGCTGCTGGGCGGCGCCGCTCGGCTCGCCGCGCCGGTCATCGGCATCGCCCCCGAGCCCGACGACGGCCCCTCCGACGACTACGCGGTCGCCCACGGCCTGTACTGGCTCGCCGCGAACCTCGCGGAGGAGGCGCCCCTCCTGCTCGCCGTGGACGACATCCACTGGGCGGACACGGCGTCACTCCGCGCGATCGTGCACCTCGCTCGCCGGCTCGAGGGACTGCCGATCCTCGTCGTGCTCACCGTGCGCGCGCCGCGGTCGGCCGGGGCAGCCGGCGACGCGCTCATCGCCGGCCTCATGGCGGAGCCGGGGATCACCGTCCTCCGACCCGCGGCGCTCGGCGCCTCGGCCTGTGAGGCACTGGTCGAAGACGAGCTCGCCGAGGACGCGGCGAGCGGCTTCAAGGCCGCCTGCCAGGAGCTCACCGGCGGCAACCCGTTCCTCATGCACGCGCTGCTCGAGAGCCTCGCCGCCGACGGCGTCGGCGGCGGGGAGGCCGATGTCGAGCACGTCCGGCGCCTGACGCCTGAGGCCGTCTCGCGCAAGGTGCTCCTGCAACTCGGCCGGATGCCGGCCGGCACTCGGGCCGTGGCGCGCGCCGTCGCGGTCCTGGGGACGGGCGCCACGACCGCGCGGGCGTGCCGACTCGCCGAGCTCGACGACGAGGCCGGCGTCGCCGCGGTCGAGGCGCTGATGGCGGAGCACCTCGTCCAGGGGGACCGCGAGCTGGCGTTCGTCCACCCGCTCGTCCGCGCCGCCGTCTACGAGGACCTGGCGCCGCCCGTGCGCGAGCGTTGGCACGAGCGCGCCGCCCGCGTGCTCGCCGACACGGGGGCGCCGCTCGAGGAGCTCACCGTGCAGCTGCTCGCCTCCGGGAT
>JAOPZQ010000440.1 GCA_025964075.1 Solirubrobacterales bacterium
GAGGACCGGCGCGTCGTGGGCCGCCGCGAGCGCGAGCGCGACGCGAACGGCCGCGAGGCCGTCGCGCATCGTCGCCGTGAGCTCGGCGACCCACGTGTCGGATCCGAGGCCGAGGAACTCGGCGAGCACCTGGGCGCTGCCGCCCTCGTCGTAGGGCGGGCTGGCGGTGGCGAGCACGAGCGCGGCGGGCGACGCGGCGGCGGAGGCGAGCGCATCCGAGCCCGCCTCGGCCGCCAGCGTGACCGCGTCCTCGTCCGGCCGAGCGGCACAGCGCCGGACCCGGCCGGCCGGCACGCGGTCCCTGGGCAGTGCTGCCCCCAGGGCGAGGAGGGCTCCTTCTGGGGCAGCTGGCATTGCAGCGCTAGGATATCAACCAAACGTTTGGCAGAATTTGTTGACCCGTGCCCTTCCGCCTGCTGCAGATCGAAACCGCCGACGGTGTCGCCACCGTCACGATCGACAACCCCCCGGCCAATGCGCTCACCGACGAGCTCTACGAGGAGCTGGGCCGCGCGGCCGCGGAGCTCGAGCTCGATGATCGCGCACGAGCGGTGCTCTTCGCAAGTGCCCACCCCGCGAGCTTCGTCGCCGGGGCCGACATCAAGCGCATGGCCGACTACGACTTCCGCCGCGGCGCCGTGGGGCGGAAGATCGATCTCGTGCACGGAACGTTCCTCCGCATCCAGCGTCTCGGGAAGCCGACGATCGCGTCGATCGAGGGCCACGCGCTGGGCGGCGGGTGCGAGCTCGCGCTCGCCCTCGACTTCCGCTACATGGCCCGGGGCCGGGCCCGCATCGGCCTGCCCGAGGCCGGTCTCGGCATCGTCCCCGGCGGCGGCGGCACGCAGCGGCTCGCCCGGCTCGTCGGGCGCGCCCACGCGACGCGGCTGATGATGCTCGCCGAGCGCCTCGACGCCGACGCCGCCGCGGCGATCGGCCTCGTCACCGAGGCCTGCGACGACGCGACTGCGACGCGCGGCGCCGCACTCGACTGCGCGCGCCGGCTCGCCGACATGCCGGCCTCGTCCCTGCGCCTCATCAAGCAGGCGCTGAACGACGGCGTCGACGGCGACCTGCCTCGCGGCCTCGCGGTGGAGCGTGGCGCCGCCATCGAGGCGCTGCTCGCGCCCGAGGCTCGCGAGGGGATCGCCGCGTTCGTCGAGAAGCGTCCGGCGAGATTCCACGGATGACGAACCTCGACGACGCGCTCTCCGCCGTCCGCGACGGCACGGTCCTCGCCGTCGGCGGCTCCCCGCTCTCGCGCAAGCCGGTGGCCGCGATCAGGGCGCTCGCCGACCGCGCCCCGCGCGACCTCGAGCTGCTCACGTTCACCGGCTCCCTCGACGTCGAGCTGCTCGTCCGGGCGGGCGCGCTGCGCGCGGTGCGCTCGAGCCTCGTCAGCCTCGGCGAGGCCGGCCGGGCCGAGGCGTTCCAGGCCGCGGTCCTCGCCGGCGAGGTCGAGGACCTCGAGGAGAGCGAGTGGATGCTGCTCGGCCGCCTGCGGGCGGCCGCCGCGGGCATGCCCTTCCTCCCGACCCGCGCCGGCCTCGGCTCCGAGCTCGTCGCCGCCCGCGGCCTGAAGGAGGTCGAGGACCCGTACACGGGTACCCGGTACCTTGCCGTGCCCGCCCTCGCCCCCGACGTCGCGCTGATCCACGCCTGGCGCGCGGACCCGGACGGCAACGTGCAGATGCCCTGGCCGCCCGACCACCTCGCCGACGTCGACGTCCTGCTCGCCCGCGCGGCGCGGCACGCGATCGTCACCGTCGAGCGGATCGTCAGCCACGAGGAAGTCGCGCGGAGCGCGGAGCGCACGGTGCTGTTCGGATTCGAAGTCGGCGCGATCGTGGAGGCGCCACGCGGTGCGTGGCCCACCGCCTCGCCATCCGACTACCCTGCCAATGTCCTTGAGGTGCGAACCGCCAGCACGGTGGGGGAGCACACGAAGGAGAACGTGTGAAAGCCAAGACCACCACCGGCACCGGCCGGCGGACCAGCTCGGGCCCGGCGCCCGACGGGCGCCGGGCCAACTCCTCGAAGAAGCGCGAGCGCGAGATTGTCGACGCGGCCGCCGAGATCTTCCACCGGCAGGGCTACGCGGACACGTCCGTGCAGGACGTGGCCGACGCCGTCGGCATCCTCAAGGGCAGCCTCTACTACTACATCAAGTCCAAGGAGGACCTCCTCTTCCGCGTGCTCGAGGAGGTGCATGAGGACGCGCACGGGATCATCGAGGAGGTCGCGGCGATGGACGCGCCGCCGCTCGAGCGCCTCTTCGCGTACTTCCGCGCGCACGTCGAGTACAACACGCGCAACCTGACCAAGGTAGCCGTCAACTACCACGACTTCGGGCTGCTCTCGGGCGAGCGCCGGGAGAAGATCATCAAGGAGCGCCAGGTCTACGAGCGGTTCGTCGTCGGCCTGATCAAGGAGGCGCAGGAGAGCGGCGACGTGCGGCCCGAGGTCGACGCCCGGCTCGCCGCGTACAGCGCGCTGGGCATGGCCAACTGGGTCTACACCTGGTACAAGCCGTCGGGCAAGACCTCGCCCGACGAGCTGGCGGACCTCATCGCGGAGATGATCGTCGGCGGCCTGCGCGCGGCCGGCAACGGCACGAGCACGAAGCCCTCGCGGAAGCGCTCCTAGCTGATCTGCCCACGGACCTGGCGCGCCGCGTCGAGCTCGTCCGCCAGGCGTTCCTGCAGCCGGAACTTCTGGACCTTGGTGGCCGACATCGGCCACTCGTCGACGAACCTCACGTGCCGCGGCACCTTGAAGTGCGCGAGGCCGCGGCGGCAGAACTCGACGATCTCCTCCTCCGTCGCCTCATGCCCCGGGCGCAGCTCGACGAACGCCGCCGGCACCTCCATGTACTTCGAGTCGGGCACGCCGACGACCGCGGCGATGCTCACCGCCGGGTGCGTGGCGAGGTACGACTCGATCTCGATCGCGGCGACGTTCTCCCCGCCGACCTTGAGCATGTCCTTGGTCCGGCCCAGGTAGCGGATGCGGCCCTCCGGCGTGAGCGCGCCGATGTCGCCGGTGTGGAACCAGCCGTCGGCGTCGAGGGCCTCCGCCGTGCGCTCAGGGTCCTTGTGGTAGCCGTCGAACACGCAGTAGCCGCGCACGAGGATCTCCCCCGGCTCCTCCGCCGGCACGGGCTCGCCGGTCGCCAGGTCGCGGACCTCGAGCTCGATCCCCTCGAACGGGGTTCCGCAGGTCGTCGAGCGCTCCTCGAGCGTGTCCTCGAGGTCGTTGAATGCGACGACGCCGCCGCACTCGGTGCACCCGTAGGCGCTGATCTGGACCGTGTGCGGCATCTGGGCCTGCATCGCCCGCAGCGTGTCGGGGGGCGCCACGTTGTTGACGAGCCGCACCCGCTTCCAGCGGTCGGGATGGTAGTCGGGGTGGTTGAGGAGCGACTGCGTGATCGCCGGGAACGTGGCGTAGGAGATCGTCGCGCGCTCCTCGTCCAGAATCCGCAGCGCGACATCGGCGTCGAAGTGCCGCATCAGCAGCATCGTCGCGCCTGCGTCGAAGGCGCCGATCATCGGCAGGATCGTGCTCATGTGGAACAGTGGGAGCGGGTCCCAGAAGCGATCCTCGGGGGTGAAGCGGAACTTCGTCCGGCCGGCGACGATGGCGGTCCGCACGAGCGCCTCGTGCGAGAGCCGGCAGCCCTTGGGCATCGCCGTCGTCCCCGACGTGTACATCATCAGCGCCATGCCGCGGACCGCCGTGCGTCGGTGGAGCTCGAGCACTCCCTCGTCGCTGACGCCGGCACCGGCGGCGGCGAACTCCGCGCGGCCCGTCATCCCGGGCACGTCCCGGTCCCCGAGGAGCACGATCGTGCGTAGCGCCGGGGCGGCGAGCTCGGACAGCGCCTCCTGCAGCCGCGCGACGTAGTCGACGTGCTCGACGACGGCGTCGCTCGTGACCACGACGTCGAGGTCGCCGTTCTCGACGACGTAGCCGAGCTCGCGCGGAGCGAACCGGGAGTTGATCGGCACCATCACCGCGCCGAGCAGCGAGCTGCCGAACAGCATCTCGACGTACTCCTGGCTGTTCGACATGAGGACGCCGACGTGGCTCCCGGGCCCGACCCCGAGCCCGCGGAGGGAGCGCGCCGCGGCGAACGCCCGGGCCTCGAGCTCGCCGTAGGTGAGCCGTGCGTCCGGGAACACCAGCGCCTCGTGGTCCGGATCGCGCTCGGCGGCGCGGAGCAGCAGGTCCGCGAACCGCACGACCTCTTGCCAGCGGCTGGTGCTCAACCTTCGTTCATCGTCTCTCATCGGACCTCCAGCAGTCGCCGTGTCGCCTCCATCGCGCGTCGTGCGCGCTCGGCGGCGTCGGCCCCCGCGAGCGCGGCGACCGGCGTCTCGACGCTCAGCGGCACTCCCGGCGGCAGGGCGTCGAGCAGCTCGCGAAGCGGCAGCTCGCCGTCGCCCGCGGCGAGCCGCTCGTGGACGGCCACGTGGAAGAGCGCCCGGCGACCGTCCGG
>JAOPZQ010000498.1 GCA_025964075.1 Solirubrobacterales bacterium
CGCCGCGCGCGCGGCGCTGCCGGCGTGGCGCTCCACCTCGCCGATCCTCCGGGCGCGCCGCCTCTTCGACCTGCGGCAGCGGCTCGCCGCGGCCGCGGACGAGCTCGCGCGCCTGGTGACGCGGGAGATGGGCAAGACGATCGCCGACGCCGGCGCCGAGGTCGCGCGGATGATCGAGATGGTCGAGGCCGCCTGCGCGATCCCGACGACCATGCAGGGCCGGATCCTCGAGGACGTCGCGCGCGGCGTCGACGCCGAGACGATCCGCCAGCCCGTCGGCGTGTGCGCGGCGATCGTGCCGTTCAACTTCCCCGCGATGGTGCCGTTCTGGTTCCTGCCGTTCGCGATCGGCTGCGGCAACACGTTCGTCCTCAAGCCCTCCGAGCAGGTGCCGCTCACCCAGAACCGCATCTTCGAGCTCCTCGACGAGCTCGAGTTCCCCCCAGGCGTCGTCAACCTCGTGAACGGCGACGTCGAGGTGGCCGAGGCGATGCTCGACTCGCCGGGGATCGACGCGATCTCGTTCGTCGGCTCGGCTCCCGTGGCGAAGCGGATCTACGTCCGGGCCGCCGTCGCGGGCAAGCGGGTGCAGGCGCTCGGCGGCGCCAAGAACCACATGGTCGTGATGCCCGACGCCGTGATCGATCGCACCGTCGACGCGATCGTGTCGAGCGCGTTCGGCGCGGCCGGTCAGCGCTGCATGGCGGGGTCCGTCGTCGTCACGGTGGGCGAGGCGCGCGAGAAGCTGCTCGAGCCGCTCGCCGCCGCCGCGGCGGGGCTGCGCGTGGGCGACGGCCTCGACCCCGACGTCGGCGTCGGACCGGTGATCTCCGCGCGCTCGCGCGACCGGATCGAGGGATGGATCGAGCGCGCGGTCGCCGAAGGCGCCCGCCTCGTCGTGGACGGCCGCGGCGCCGGGACCGGCGACGGCTCCTTCGTCGGCCCGACGATCCTCGCCGACGTGCCCGCGGACGCGCCGATCGTCCGCGAGGAGGTGTTCGGCCCGGTCCTCGCCGTCGTCTCCACCGACACGCTCGTCGACGCGATCGACATCGTCAACGCGAGCCCGTTCGGCAACGGCACGTCGATCTTCACCGAGTCCGGTCCCGCCGTCCGTCACTACCGCCACGACGTCGAGGTCGGGATGGTCGGCGTCAACATCGGCGTCGCCGCGCCGGTCGCCTTCTTCCCGTTCTCGGGCTGGAAGGGCTCGTTCTTCGGCGACCTGCACGCCCACGGCACCGACGCCGTCGAGTTCTTCACGCGCAAGAAGACCGTGACCACGCGGTGGCTCGGCGCGGAGCCGGGCGCGCGGCTGTTCGGCGAGGACTGAGTCGGCTCGACGCTCGCCGGGGCTCGCCGCGGCTCGACCGGCTCGCGGGCTCGAACAACGGCGCCTCGAGGGGGAGGGCGCCGGCCGCGGCGACGAAATCGGCGACGCGTGGCGAGTTTTGTGGCCACACGCGCCAAAAGTCGCCATTGGCGGCGGATTTCGCCTGACGCCCTTCGTGGCCGCCGTTTTAGAGGCGCTGGTCGCGCGCGAGCCGCGGCGGGCACAACACCCCGACGGGACGCCATTTTCGGACGTGTGGCGGAACGAGCCCACTGAGCGGGCTCGTTCCGCCGAACGGCTGGAATCGGACGACGTGGGCGAAGCCGCCGGCCGCGGTCCCCTTCCCCAGCCGTCGTTCGGCCGTGCTCGTGATGGCCGTCGCCGGGGCGACGACCCGCCTGGAGCGTCACGCGACGACGTCCCTGGACGGTCCGGTTACACTCCTGTAATGAGCGGTTACACCACTGTAAGGAAGGGTGCCGCGAACGGCGCCGGGGAGGCTCCGCAGCACGAGGTCGCGATCATCGGCGCCGGCCTCAGCGGGATCGGCATGGCCATCGCCCTGCGCCGCGCGGGGATCGAGGACTTCGTGATCCTCGAGCGCGCCGGCGACGTCGGGGGGACGTGGCGGGACAACACGTATCCTGGCATCGGCGTCGACATCCCGGCGCAGGCCTACCAGTTCTCCTACGAGCTGAAGCCCGACTGGTCGGGCGTCTACGCCACCGGCGCGGAGGTCAAGGCGTACGTCGACCAGCTCGTCGAGCACCACGGCGTCCGCCCGTTCGTCCGCTTCCACAGCGAGGTGACCGAGCGCGTGTGGGACGCCGAGCAGCAGCTCTGGCGCCTGAAGCTCTCAGGCGGCGAGGTGACCGCGCGCTTCGTGATCGGCGCGATCGGTCCGTTCGTCGACCCGAAGCCGGCGGAGATCCCGGGACTCGACGACTTCCGCGGGAAGGTCATCCAGTCCGCGCGCTGGGACCACGACTACGACCTCGCGGGCAAGCGCGCGGCGATCGTCGGCACGGGCGCGAGTGCGGTGCAGATCATCCCCGAGATCGCCAAGGTCGTCGGCCATCTCGACGTCTACCAGCGGACGCCGATCTGGGTCGCGCCGAAGTTCAACCCGAGGACGCCCGAGCGCGTCAAGGCCCTCTACCGCCGCGTGCCGGCGCTGCAGAACCTCGTGCGCGCCACGGCGACGGGCGGGGCGGAGTTCGTCCTCATCTTCATGGTCGTCAACCACCGCCGCGTGCCGTTCGTCGCGCGGAAGATCGCCTCGCTGCACGAGCGCTTCTACCGCTCGCAGGTCCCCGACCCCGAGCTGCGCCGCAAGCTGACGCCGAGCTACGGCTTCGGCTGCAAGCGTCCCGCGGTGTCGAACACGTACCTGCGCGCGTTCACTCGCGACAACGTCGAGCTCGTCACCGACTCGATCGAGCGGGTGACGGCCACCGGCGTCGAGACGGTCGACGGTCGGCGCCGCGACGTCGACGTGCTCATCCTCGCGACCGGCTTCCGCCTCGCGTCGGACCCGGAGAACTTCCGCCGCACGCCGGTGCGCGGCCGCGGCGGCTTCGACCTGGCGACGTTCTACGCCGAGCACCGGCTGCAGTCCTATGAGGGCGTCAGCGTCCCCGGACTCCCGAACCACTTCATGATGTTCGGCCCCTACGGCTGGACCGGGGGGACGTGGCACACGCTCGTCGAGACGACCTCGGCTCACATCGTCCGCGTGATCCGCGAGGCCCGCCGCCGCGGCGCCCTTGAGGTCGAGGTCCGCCAGGAGGCGACCGACCGCTGGACGGACTTCGTGCGCCGCCGCCTGTCGAACTCGCTGTGGCGGTACAACAACTGCGCGCCGGCGAACAGCTACTACTTCGACCACCACGGCGACACGCCGTTCCTGCGGCCGACGAGCTCGCTGCAGGCCCGCCGCGCGGCCCGCAAGTTCCCGTTCGAGGACTACCGCTTCCGCTCTCCGAGCAGGTCGTAATCGCAGCGAAGCGAGGCTAGATCGAGCCGAGCAGCTGGATGTGGTCGGCCTCGGCGGCGCCCGGGAACGGGCGGGTGAGGCCGAACTGCTCGAGCGTCGCCTCCGGCACGCCCTCGACCCCCGGCGTGTCCGAGGCCTGGCCGCGGGTGTGCGGATCGTTGGCGAAGCCGCCGACCTCGACCGAGTGCTGCGGGGTCCGGTAGCCGGAGATGCCGATCAGGTGGAGGTGCAGCGCGTTGCCGAGGCGGTCGAGGCGGGCGGCGATCTCCGGCTCGGAGCCGACGCTGTAGTTCGTCCCCGGCGCCTGGAAGAACCCGTACGAACCGCCGTGCGAGGCGAACGGCCCGACCGAGTCGTGGATGCCGGCGCCCGGGACGGTCGGGGCCTGCGCGGCCTGGATCGCCCGGAGGCGCTTCGACAGGCTCGCCTCCTGCGCGCGGAGCGAGGACAGGCGGCGCGCCTTCGCGGCGCGGGCGTTGACGAAGACCTGCTGCTGCGAGACGACCGCGATCTCCAGCTGCGTGACCTGGTCGCGCTGCGAGAGGACCGCGGCGGTCACGCGCTGCTGGGTCGCCGCGAGGTCGGCGAGATGCGCGACCTGACCGGTCACCGCCTTCTGCTCGGCGGCGACCCGGGTCGCCACGGCGGTGTTCTCCTTGACGACCCGCTTCATCGAGTCGACGCGCTCGAGCAGGTCCGCGAAGCCGGTCGACTGGATCACGACGCTGACGACGTCGGGCGGCGGCGACTCGTACTGCGCGACGAGCTGCTGGGCGAGCACCCGCTTGTCGTGGGCGAGCTGGAAGCGGAGCGAGGCGAGGCGGGCGCGTCCGTTCCGGAGCTGGGTCTGGATCGCCTCGAGCTGAGCGCGCTCGGCGTCGAGGCTCGACTGCAGCTCGGCCTGTCGGGCGCGGAGGTCGTCGATGCGGCCCTGGTAGCCGGCGATCCTGTGGTTGTCGCCGCGGATGCCGCCGCGCAGGTTGCGCTCATGCGACTGGGTGTTCGAGAGCTTGTTCTGAAGCGAGCCCCCGGCGGCGAAGCTCAACCCCGCGGGACCGACGACCGCGCACGCGCCGACGAGCGCCGCGGCGGCGGCGATCCGCATGGGATGGCGAGACTGGGACGTCCGGTTCCGGGCGGGCACAGGCGCGCGCCAAGGTAACAGTGACTAGCCCGAAAGCCACCAGATACCTTCCTCGTGCAGGTGAAATTGCAGCCGCGCTCAGCGCGCGACGGTGTGGGCCGGCGCGGGCGCCGGCGCGTGGTGAGCGCTGGCGCCGGAGCCGCTCAGGCCGATCGACGAGACGCCGAGCGCGGCGACGCAGAGCCCGACGGTGACGGCGCGCATCCGGCGCGGCGTGAGCCAGGTGACGTGCTGGGCCTGGAGCCAGGAGCGCGCGCCCGTGGCTCCAGCGGCGGCGGTCATCGCACAGCCAACGCACATGGGGCAAGCGTACCGCCGCGCGCCCTTGGCCTCCACGGCGGGCGGTCTAAGCTTGCATGCATGGCCCCCGAGCGCGACCTGTTCGCCAACTTCGAGCGCATGCGCCGGCAGATGGATGAGCTGTTCGGCGACGTCTTCGACCGCGCGGGTGTCACGCCCCGGCGCCGCGCCGGGTTCACTCCGGC
The DNA here is from genome assembly GCA_025964075.1 of Solirubrobacterales bacterium. Taxonomy (GTDB): domain Bacteria; phylum Actinomycetota; class Thermoleophilia; order Solirubrobacterales; family Solirubrobacteraceae; genus JAOPZQ01. The sequence goes on from JAOPZQ010000498.1 coordinate 4,959, forward strand.
GGTCGACGTCTACTACGTGGACGATCCGCCGCGGGCGGTCGTGAAGGCGGAGCTCGCCGGCATCGACCCCGACTCGATCGCGCTCGACATCCGGGGCCGCGAGCTCGTCGTCGCGGGTCATCGCCGCTCCGGCAACGACGAGGTGCGCGTCTACCAGCAGGTCGAGATCGAGCACGGGCCGTTCAAGCGCGTCATCGCGCTCGGCGCCGACGTTGTGCCCGAGGAGGCGCGCGCTATCTACGAGGACGGGATGCTGCGCGTCGAACTTCCGCTGGCGCCGGCGGAGTCCCACTCTCGCTCGGTGCCCATCCACGTCCCCGGCCCGCGGTCCACCGAGGTCGAGCCCGGGTGATCGAGATCGGCACGCCCGGGGACGGGCCGGTCGAGGTCGGCTTCGGCACGCCGCGGGCCGTGCCCGAGACCCTCCCGGTCCTTCCGCTGCGCGACACGATCCCGTTCCCCGACACGCTCGTGCCCCTGGCCGTCGGCCAGGAGCGCTCGATCCGGCTGATCAACGACGCGCTCGGCGGCGACCGGCAGATCCTCATGGTCGCCTCGCGCAATCCGGAGGTCGAGGAGCCGGGCCCCGGGGACCTCTACGACGTGGGCGTGGCCGGCGTGGTCGCGCGGATGCTCAAGGTCCCCGACGGCACGCTGCGGATCCTCGTCCAGGGCGGTCCGCGCGTGAAGATCGACGAGTGGGTGCAGACCGAGCCCTACCTCGTCGCCCGGGTGTCCGAGGCGCCCGACGTGGTCGACGAGACGCCCGAGCTATTGGCGCTCGTCCGGAACGTCCAGGCCACGTTCTCGAACATCGTCCAGGACGTGCCCTACCTCCCCGAGGAGCTGCAGGTCGCGGTCGCGAACCTCGACGACCCCTCGGCGCTCGCGTCCCTGATCGCGGGTGCGCTGCGGATCAAGTCCGAGGAGAAGCAGGAGCTCCTCGAGGAGCGCGACGTTTCGAAGCGCCTGCGCTCCCTCGCCGGCATCCTCGCCCGCGAGCTCGAGGTGATCTCGCTCGGCACGAAGATCCAGACGCAGGTCCAGTCCGAGCTCACCCGCACCCAGCGCGAGTACTTCCTGCGCGAGCAGATGAAGGCGATCCAGGAGGAGCTCGGCGAGGGCGACGAGATGCAGGCCGAGGCGCACGAGCTGCGCGAGCAGGTCGCCGCGCTCGAGCTCCCCGAGGAGGTCCGCCGTCAGGTGGACCGCGAGCTCTCGCGACTCGAGAAGCTGCCGCCGGCCTCGGCGGAGCACGGCGTCATCCGCTCCTACCTCGAGTGGATCATCTCGCTGCCGTGGGACAAGTCGACGACGGACAACCTCGACCTCGAGCACGCGCGCAAGGTGCTCGACGCCGACCACTACGACATCGACGCGGTCAAGGAGCGCATCATCGAGTTCCTGGCGGTGCGCAAGCTGAAGCCGGATGCGCGCGCGTCGATCCTGTGCTTCGTCGGGCCGCCCGGCGTGGGGAAGACCTCGCTCGGACGGTCGATCGCCCGGGCGCTGGGCCGGGCCTTCGAGCGCATCAGCGTCGGCGGCGTCCGCGACGAGGCGGAGATCCGTGGCCACCGCCGCACCTACATCGGCGCGATGCCCGGCACGATCATCCGCGCGCTCCGCGACGCCGGCTCGAACAACCCGCTGTTCATGATCGACGAGATCGACAAGATGGGCTCCGACTACCGCGGCGACCCCGCGAGCGCGATGCTCGAAGTCCTCGACCCCGAGCAGAACTCGAGCTTCCGCGACCACTACCTCGACCTGCCGTTCGACCTCTCGAACGTCATGTTCGTGACGACCGCCAACACGCTCGACACGATTCCCGGGCCGCTGCGCGACCGCATGGAGATCATCCAGCTCGCCGGCTACACCGAGGAGGAGAAGCTTCAGATCGCCAAGCGCTACCTCGTGCCACGCCAGATCGAGCGCAACGGGCTGAAGCGCTCCCACATCGCGTTCGGCGATCCGGCGCTGCGCACGATCATCCGCGACTACACGCGCGAGGCCGGCGTCCGGAACCTCGAGCGGGAGATCGGGACGGTGGCGCGCAAGGTGGCGCGCATGGTGGCCGAGGGCAAGCTCGAGCGCAAGCTGACGATCACCGAGGCGCGGGTCCGCGAGCTGCTCGGCCGGGCCCGGTTCGCCGCGGAGGCGCTGCGCCGCACCGAGGCGCCGGGCGTGGCCACCGGGCTCGCGTGGACGCCTTACGGCGGCGACGTCCTCTACATCGAGGCGACCGCGATGCCCGGCAGTGGAAAGCTCACGCTCACCGGTCAGCTCGGCGACGTGATGAAGGAGTCGGCGCAGGCGGCGCTCTCGTACGTGCGCGCGCACGAGCACGATCTCGCCCCGGAGCTGCCCGACGCGTGGTTCGCCACCCATGACATCCACCTGCACGTCCCTTCGGGCGCGACGCCGAAGGACGGGCCGTCGGCGGGCATCACGATGGCCACCGCGCTCTCGTCGCTGATCTCGCGGCGCCGCGTCCGGGACGACATCGCGATGACGGGCGAGATCACGCTGACCGGCCACGTCCTGCCGATCGGCGGTCTCAAGGAGAAGGCGCTCGCCGCGCAGCGGAACAAGATTCCCTGCGTGATCGCCCCGCGCGACAACGAGCTCGACGTCGACGAGATCCCCGAGCACCTGCGCAAGAAGCTCAAGTTCCACTTCGTCTCCGAGATCGACGAGGTGCTGGCGATCGCGCTCGAGGACGGCGCGCCGCGCCAGAATGGCCGCGTCGCGCGGCGTTCGAGCCCCCGCCGGCGCGTCCCCGCGGCGGCCCGGCGAGCCTGATCGTGCTCACGGGTCGCGCCTTCGCCGCGGGGGTATCCTCCGATGACTCTTCCCGTTCGCAACCGAGGGAGCGCTATGGCCCGTAAGAACAAAGCGGCCAAGGCGGCCAGCACCGCCGCGGTCAAGTCGAATCCGTACGTGCAGCGCGTCCTCGCGGACGACGACCTGCGCAACAACATCACCGCCGCGTTCGAGGCGGCGAAGGACGCCTACGAGCGTCTCGCCGACGGGAAGGCGCCAGCCAAGGCGCTCGTCAAGGACAAGAAGCTGCAGAAGGACCTCAAGGCGGCGGCGCAGTCGCTGCGCGAGGCCGGGACGAAGCTCAAGGACTCGCCGAAGAAGCGCAAGCGCCACCGCATGCGCAGCACGCTGGTCCTCGCCGTGGTCGGCGGCGGGCTCGCCCTCGTCCTCAGCGAGGACGTCCGCAACAAGGTGCTGGACACGCTGTTCGGCAAGGAGGAGGAGTTCGAGTACTCCTCCACCTCGGCGCCGGGCACCCCGGCGCAGCCGGTCACGGCCGCCTAGCCCGGGGGGGGTCAAGTCTTTCTTGTTGCACGAGCGTGCGGCAACGAGGACTCGACCCCCAGCTGAAGTGCGGCAAAGAAAGACTTGACCCCCTTAAGTGAGCGAAGGCGCCCCGGATGGGGCGCCTTCGCCTTTCGCCTGTCCCGGTCGAGTGGGAGGGCTACTTGTTGCGACTCTGCGTCACCTGGGTGGTCAGGGTCACCTGGGGAGCACCCGAGCCGACCTTCGTCGCCTTGACTTTGAACTTCAGCTTGCCGGCCTTGAGCCGGGAGATCTTGAGGACGGCGAACGTGGCGCTCTTCGTCGTCTTCACCTTCAGCTTACGCACCTTCGTACGTGCGCCGGCCGCGACGGTCTTGCCGTGGACGACCAGCTTCAGGTTCGACAGCGTGAACGCGTCAAGCGGGCTCGACCACGTCAGCGCGATCTGAACGGACTTCGTCGTCGGGGCGATCGTCAGGTTGTGCGCCTTGCTCGCGCCCTGGGCGAGCTGGTCGGTGAACGCCTGAGGCGCGGACTGGCACGTCAGCGCGGCGCCGAGGTTGTTCATCACCGACTGGAGCTGGCTCGAGTCGGTCAGCGGTGTGTACGTCCCGCCCGTGTCGCTCGCGATCGTCCGCAGGCGTGCCTGGTCGTCGGGCGCCGCGAGTCCCGGGCTGAATCCGATCACGTAGGTGGGCACCTTGTGCGTGAGGTGCCCATTGTTGTAGACGCCGGAATTGTGGCCGCCATCGGTGAGGAAGATCCGCGCCTGCGCGTTCGGGTTGTCGGCGTCGGACTGGGCGAATCCGGCGTTGTAGTCGGTGCCGCCGTTGTCGGCCATGATCTTGGCGTCGAGCGCGTTGCCCATCGCGGTGCCGTTCGGCCCGACGGCCGCCGGCTTGAACACGGTGTCGGCCGCCGGAGTCCCGGCGCCGAAGCTCCCGCCGAACTCGACCGCGCCGAGGAACGTGCCGGAGCTCAGGGTGTTGATCAGCAGCTTCAGGGCCTTGACCCGAAGGGTGTTCGGGTCCGTCGAGCTCATCGAGCCCGAGTCGTCGACGATCGCCTCGATGTTCGTGGCCTTGACGCACGCCGCCGCGTGAGCCTGCGGCCCCTTGGCGCCGGTCGGCGCCGCGAGGAGAGCGGCAGCGATCATTCCGGCTGCGCCCGTGCTCAGCAGCACGTGTCTGATGTGTCTCATTCGATCTGCCCCCCGTCGATATCCGTTCGGCCGACCCTAACCGCAGTGCGAGCGGCGGGTCAACCACGAGCTCTGCTCTGGCTGGCCGGCCAGCTAGCATGCACGCCATGGAAGCTGCCTCCGTACCGCAACCGCGTGAGCTTCCCAGCGACAAGGCGCAGCGCATCGTCGACGCGATGCGGGCGAGCGTGGCTCAGCGCGGCGCGGCCGGGTCGACGTTCGACCATGTCGCGCGCGAGGCCGGCGTGTCGCGCGGACTGCTCCACTACTACTTCGGCACGAAAGAGCGCCTGCTCGCCGAGGTCGTGCGCCGCGATTGCGACATCCGCATGCACCTGCTCGACGAGGCGCTCGCCGATGCCCGCACCGCGCGGGAGATCATCGACGCGCTCGTCCGCTCGCTCGAGGGCACGCTCCGCGAGGACCCGGGCTTCTTCACGCTGCTCTTCGAGCTCTTCACGCTCTCGCAGCGCAACGAGGAGATCGCCGAGGAGATCGCGGAGCTGGGGCGCCGCACGCGCGAGCACGTCGGCGCGCTGCTCGCCGCCGCGGAGCGCGACGGCGTGATCAGGCTCGGCGCGCCGCCCGAGGCGGTCGCCGACGTCCTCTTCGGCCTCGCCGACGGGCTCGCGTTCCGCTTCCTGTGCGAGCCCGACCGCGACAAGCGCCCGGGCATGAAGGCCGGCATCGTGGCCGCCCGGGCGCTGCTGCAGGACGCCGACTAAGCGCCACTTCTTCTTCGCCTTCTTCGTCGACGCCTCGCTCGTCGGTCTTGGTCGCGAGTTGCTTGGCTCCGGTGGTGGTCGTGACCGTGACGTCGACCTTCACCTTCGGCACGTCGTGCTCCTCGCGCTGCTGCGCTCCGCCGTGGCAGAGCTCGAGGCGGCGCCCGCGTAGAGCTCTTCCCTCGTGCGGGGGTTGCCTGGTAGCGTCGCCAATCAGGTGACCGAGACTGGAGGGGCCATCGTGCTGAGCTGGGCCACGACGAACCGAGGGCCGAGCCATGCCGCCTGAGGGCGGGCGCTGGTTTCGCCGGAGCCCCTCGGTCGAGGAGGAGGCCACGACGGTCCTGCCGGCGGTGTCCGCCGC